>NZ_NOIW01000042.1:0-43715 GCF_002708645.1 Sphingobium sp. IP1 | reverse complement strand
CTCGATAATCGCCCATTCCCGATCTGTCAGTTCGTACCGCCGCCGTGCCATCAAGCCCTCCAACTCTGGAGGCCTCTGAATCACGCCAATCGCCAATCCTCAAGGCTTTTTATGAGTTTACGGCCTAGACATGTTTGCGAGAGAAACGGCTGTTCATGGCTGGATTAGATCATGAACGGGCCGAATAGGACAGAGGGAGCGCGGCCTTGGTCGGGGCGCGCTCGCAAAGCAAGAAAAGCGGGATGCCGGGTCAAGCCCGGCATGACGGGATGGGGATGGAAGCCAGCGACCATTTTTGGTCACTCCTGCAGATAATCCTGGACCTGGAAACCGGCCACTCTTTTGTGTGGTATGCCGGACGCCGAATGACGAAATCTGATGTTAACCGCCCTTCCGGCGAGCCGAGATGCCGTTGTTCAGATCGTGCCAGACCGTAGCGCCTGCATAGGGCGAGACCTGCCAAAGCTGCCCTTCACGTTCTTGTCCGCAAAAGATACAGCGGCTGTATACGTTGTCGAGATTGTGCCAGTTATGAGTTGCACCAAGCCCATCGCAGTCTCGCCCAAAACCTGCGACACCCATGCGTAAAAGGAAGAACGGTAATCGACCTCGCACCCATGTCCGTAGCGCATGGGGGTGATCGCCAAACTCGGCGCGAGCAACGGAAAGAGGCCACATGCAGCAACCTTAGCAGATGTGGCTTCAAGTCTGCTATTGGGGCGATTGCTGCCGGTCGATTTTTCTTCGCGGAGCGTCAGCTATCGCCGGTAATGTCTCCAAAAGCTGACTGACTAAAATCCACCCAACTCCGTCATCCCCGCTCAGCGTGGCGGATGGAGGCCGGGGATATTGTCGATCGTGACCCAGCCCTGCACATAATTGGCATAATAGAGGCCGAACAGGACAGCCGAGAGCAGGGTCGCGCGCAGCATGACGCGGCCGGGGCGGAAGTTGCTGGGGGCGCTGTCCGCCTGGCCCTTCAGCAGTAGCTCGCCCGTCTCGTCGGGCGTGCGCAGGCCAAAGGGCAGGACGAGGAAGGCGCTGATCACCCAGAACAGCACATAGATGGCGAAGATCGCGTACCAGTTCATCCGGCCCGCCCGTTATTGCAGCGCATGCCCCTACCCTCTCCCGTCATTGCGGCGCTTCGATTGCCATGACGATTCAACTTTGATCTGCCCGAGCCTAGAGCGAGATGATATGAGATCAACCCATGCCGTCATCTCGCTCCAGATGTTTCCGGCTACGCGCGAAAGCGCCGTCCGCATCTGCCCGAAGGTCGGACGCGAACGGCACTCTGGCCTAAATCATCCGCGGATCAGCAGTACGTCGACGATCGGCTTCTTGCCGGTCCAGCGGGTCGCGGTGCGGCGCACGGCGAGGCGCAGGCGTTCGCGCAGGGCTTCCTGCTCCATCGATCCCTTGGCGACGGCGGCCGCCGCTTCCTCGGCCGCTTCGGCGAGGAAGGCATCCTTGTCTTCCTCCACCGGCACGCCCTGGGTGCGCAGCACGGGTTCGCCGATCAGCCGGTTCTTGGCATCGAGCGCCACGGCGACGCTGATCTGGCCGTGCAGGCCGAGCTTGCGCCGCTCGTTCATGGTCGCGCCGTCGGCCGGCAGGATGACGTCGCCGTCGAGGACCAGACGGCCGGTATCCTCATGCCCGATGATCGTCGGCTTGCCCGGCGCCAGGCGCAGCAGGTCGCCGTTGGACTGGACCACCGCATCGGGGATGCCGGTGGCGAGGCCAAGCCGCGCCTGCTCCGCCATGTGGCGGCGCTCGCCATGGACCGGCAGCAGGATGGCGGGGCGGATCCAGCGATACATGGATTCGAGTTCCGGACGGCCCGGATGGCCCGAGACATGGACCTCGGCCTGGCGGTCGGTCACCATGATGATGCCCTTGGTCGCCAGCGCATTCTGGATGCGGCCGATCGCGATTTCATTGCCCGGAATCTGCTTGGACGAAAAGACGACGGTGTCGCCTTCGGCCAGCTTGATCGGGTGGCTGTCAAAGGCGATGCGCGACAGGGCGGCGCGCGCCTCGCCCTGGCCGCCGGTGGCGATGAACATCACTTCCGAGCGGGGCAGGTCCATCGCATCGTCCCAGTCGACCAGCGGCGGGAAATCCTTGAGATAGCCGGCGGCCTTGGCGGTGCTAATGATGCGGTCGAGCGAGCGACCGGCGACGCACAGCTTGCGCCCGGTGGCGGCCGCAACCTCGCCCAGCGTCTGCACGCGCGCGGCGTTGGAGGCGAAGGTGGTGACCAGCACGCGGCCCTTGGCTGCCGCGACGGTCTGCATCAGGCCATCGCGCACGGTGCTTTCAGAACCCGATGGTTCTGGATTGAAGACATTGGTGCTGTCGCACACCAGAGCCAGCACGCCCTCGTCACCAATCGCGGTCAGTTCTTCCGGCGTGGAGGGCTGGCCGAGCAGCGGGGCTGAGTCCAGCTTCCAGTCGCCGGTGTGGAAGATGCGGCCGTGCGGCGTGTCGATCAGGACAGCATTGCCCTCCGGGATCGAATGGGCCAGCGGCACGTAGCGGAAGCCGAACGGGCCGAGATTGAAGCTGCCCTCATTCTCGATGACGTGGAGCTTCACCTCCTTGGTCAGGCCCTCTTCCTCCAGCTTCAGCCGGATCAGGCCGGCGGTGAAGGGCGTGGCATAGAGCGGCACGCCCAGATCCGCCGCCAGATAGGGGATGGCGCCGATATGGTCTTCATGGCCATGGGTCAGCACGATGCCGAGCAGGTCGTCCTTGCGCTCCTCGATGAAGGCAAGATCGGGCAGCACCAGCTCGACGCCGGGATAAAGCGGGTCGGCAAAGGTCAGGCCGAGATCGACCATGACCCATTTGCCCTGGCAACCATAAAGATTGACGTTCATGCCGATCTCGCCCGAGCCGCCAAGGGCCAGGAAGAGCAGCTCGTCCTTGGGTGTCATTCTGTCTGTAAACTCCGTTCGTACAGCAATGCGAGGCCCTGGATCGTCAGGTCGGGCGCGATCGCATCGAAAATATCGCTATTGTCATTGAAGAGGACAGCGAGTCCTCCGGTCGAAATCACTTTGGTCGGGCGGCCGATCTCGGCCCGCATCCGGGCGACCAGCCCCTCCATCATCGCCACATAGCCCCAGAAGACGCCGATCAGCATGGCGTCGGCGGTAGTCCGACCGATAACCGATCGGTTCTCCGGCGGGGCGATCGCGATGCGGGGCAGCTTGGCCGCGGCTGCCACCAGCGCATCGAGCGACAGGTTGATGCCCGGCGCGATGATGCCGCCCTTATAGGCGCCGCGATAATCCACCACGTCGAAGGTGGTCGCCGTGCCGAAATCGATGACGATCAGGTCGCCATCATAAAGATGGTGAGCCGCGATCGCGTTTACAACCCGGTCGGCACCGACCGAGGCGGGTTCGGCCACGTCCAGTTCGATGCCCCAGTCGACCAGCCCCTGGCCCGCGACCAGCGCGGTGGTCTTGAAATATTTGTCGGCCAGCACCTGAAGATTATGGAGCGCGCGCGGCACGACCGTGGCGACGATCACCGCGTCGACATCGGCCATGGCATAGCCTTCCAGCATCAAGAGCTGGTTCAGCCACACCGCATATTCGTCAGCCGTGCGGCGCGGGTCGGTGGCGATGCGCCAGCGCGTCCTGATCTCACGCCCGTCGAGCAGCGCGAAAACGACATTGGTGTTGCCCGCGTCGATCGCGAGAAGCATGGCCGAACCCTCAGATGAGAAAGATATCGCCGGCATGAATGGCACGGGTGTCGCCATTCGCCAAGCGCAGGATCAACATGCCCTGGCTGTCGAGCGTGCCGAAGCCGCCCTCCACCACGTCGCCGTCGGGCTGGACGACACGCATCGGCGTGCCGGTCGGATGGGCGTTGAGCAGCCAATGGGTGCGTACCGGATCAAGCCCCTGGGCACGCCAGATCGCCAGCCAATGGGCGAAAAGCTGGGCGAGACGCGCCAGCAGCGCGGCGGCGTCCGCTCCCTCCCCGTCCGCGCCCTGGGCTGCGAGGCTGGTGACCGGACGGTCGAGGCCTTGCGGGAAATGGGTGACGTTGATGCCGATGCCGACCACCACGGCATCGCCGGTGCGTTCCAGCAGGATGCCGGCGATCTTCGCGCCATCGACCAATATGTCATTGGGCCATTTGATCCGCGCCTGTCCGGCACAGAGCGGCGCGACCAGCGCATGGACGGCGTTCGCCGCGACCAGCGCCAGCGTGTGCGCCATCGGGTCGCCCGGCTGCAGCCGGATCAGGGTCGAGCAATAGAGATTGCCGACCGGGCTTTCCCACGCCCGGCCCAAACGACCGCGGCCTCCGGACTGTCGCTTTGCGCGCAGCCAGAGGCCCTCGGTTTCACCCTGCTCCGCCAATGCCAGCATGTCGGCATTGGTGGAGCCGGTTTCTTCTACGGTGCGGAACTGCGTCAGAACAGCGAAGCCGCCGCAGCCGCGCTGGCCTTGTCCAGCAGCGGGTTGAGCAGATAACCGAAGACGATCACGATGGCGCAGGCGGCCATGATGATGTTTTCGACCGCCCCGCCCTTCGCCTCATAGGGCGCGGCCGGCTCGTCGAAATAGATCGTCTTGATGATCTTGAGATAATAGAAGGCGCCGATCACCGACATGGCGATGCCGAAGGCGGCGAGCGCGGTCAGGTTGGCGGCAACCGCGGCATCGAACACCAGGAACTTCGCCCAGAAGCCGAACAGCGGCGGGATACCGGCCATCGAGAACATGAAGATCGCGAAGGCGGCCGACAGGCCCTTGCGCGACTGCGACAGGCCGGCGAGGCTGGCAATCGTGTCGACCGGCTTGCCGTCGGCATCCCGCATCTGAAGGATGCAGGCGAAGGCGCCGATGGTCATGACGACATAGATGGCCATGTAGCTCATCGTCGCGGCAACACCGGCGGGCGTGCCGGCGGCGAGGCCGACCAGCGCGAAGCCGACATTGTTGATCGACGAATAGGCCATCAGACGCTTGATGCTGGTCTGGCCGATCGCCGCGACCGCACCGAACAGGATCGACGCGAGCGCAACGAAGATGATGATCTGCTGCCAGTCGAGACCGGCCGGGCCGAGCGCTTCGATCGCGACGCGGACCATCAGGCCCATGGCGGCGACCTTGGGCGCGCTGCCGAAGAAGGCGGTGACCGGGGTCGGCGCACCTTCATAGACGTCGGGCGTCCACATGTGGAACGGCACGGCGCTGATCTTGAAGGCAAGGCCCGCGAGCACGAAGACCAGACCGAACAGCTCGCCCTTCGACACGCCGTCACCCATGGCAATGGCAATGCCGTCGAACGCGGTCGAACCGGTGAAGCCGTACAGCAGCGAGATGCCGTAGAGCAGGATGCCGCTGGCCAGCGAACCGAGCACGAAATATTTCAGGCCCGCTTCCGACGATTTTTCGTCCTGGCGCATGAAGCTGGCCAGCACGTAGGATGCGAGGCTGTTCATTTCCAGGCCGACATAGAGCGTCAGCATGTCGCCGGCCGAGACCATCATGCCCATGCCGATGGCGGCAAAGACGATCAGGACGGCATATTCGGGACGCAGCGCGCCGCCGGTGGCGAAGAAGCGCGGCGCCAGCAGGATGGCCGCACCGGCCGCGCCATAGATCAGCGCCTTGGCATAGACCGAGAAGGCGTCGGCACGGACCAGGCCGTCAAACGCGACCGGGCCATGCGCCATCGAGGTGCAGAGGCTGAGGCCGGCGGCGAGCAGCGCAAGCACTGCCAGCCAGTTGACGGCATGGGTCGAGCGGTCACCACCAAAGGCAGCGATCAGCATCAGCACCAGGCCGGAGCCGGTGAGGATGAGTTCCGGCAGTACGGCCAGAAGGGAAGCGGTTTCGATCATTAGTGCGCCTCCCCGTGCGCAGCGGCTTCTTCATGATGGCCCTCGCCTACCGGCTTGGGCGCACCCATCTTGATCTGGGAATCTCCTGCGGGAGCCGCAGGGGCGAGACGCGCTTCGAGCGCGCGGATGTCGGGACGCATCGGGGCCAGGAAGCTTTCCGGATAGACGCCCATCCAGAGCACCGCCGCGGCAATCGGGGCGAGCAGCCAGATTTCACGCGCCGACAGGTCGGGCATGGCGGCGGCATCGGCGTTCACCTGATCGCCGTAGCAGATGCGGCGATAGAGGTAGAGCATATAGGCCGCACCCAGGATGATGCCGGTGGTACAGATCAGCGCCGCCCAGGTCGAAACCTGATAGATGCCCATCAGCGACAGGAATTCGCCGACGAAGTTGCTGGTGCCCGGCAGACCGACCGACGCCATGGTGAAGAGCAGGAACAGCACGGCGTAGCGCGGCATGTTGATCGCGAGGCCACCATAGCGGTTGATCTCACGGGTGTGCAGGCGGTCATAGATGACGCCGACACAGAGGAACAGCGCGCCCGACACCAGGCCGTGGCCCAGCATGACCATCATCGCGCCTTCCAGGCCCGCCTGGTTGAAGGCGAACAGGCCGATGGTGACGATCGCCATGTGCGCGACCGACGAATAGGCGATCAGCTTCTTCATGTCCGACTGAACCAGCGCGATGAGGCTGGTATAGACGACGGCGACCATCGACAGGCCCCAGACCCAGGGCGCGAGCTGCGCCGAGGCTTCCGGGAACATCGGCAGCGAGAAGCGGATGAAGCCGTAGCCACCCATCTTCAGCAGCACGCCTGCCAGGATGACCGAACCGGCGGTCGGCGCCTGAACGTGCGCGTCGGGCAGCCAGGTGTGGACCGGCCACATCGGCATCTTCACCGCAAAGCTGGCGAAGAAGGCCAGGAACAGCCAGATCTGGATCTTCGGATCGAAGTTGTAGGCCATCAGGTCGGGAATGCGGGTCGTGCCGGCCTCATGCACCATCCACATCATCGCGATCAGCATCAGGACCGAGCCGAGCAGCGTGTAGAGGAAGAATTTGTACGAGGCGTAGATACGGTTCGCACCACCCCAGATACCGATGATCAGATACATCGGGATCAGGCCGGCTTCGAACATGATGTAGAAGAGGTAGAGATCCTGCGCGGTGAAGACGCCGATCATCAGCACCTCCATGAACAGGAACGCCGCCATATATTCGCCGACGCGCTTGTTGATCGCGTTCCAGCTGGCGCCGATGCAGATCGGCATCAGGAACACGGTCAGCGCGATCAGCAGCAAGGCGATGCCGTCGATCCCGAGCGCCCACGCGAAGCGGCCGAAGATCGGCGCATATTCGGTGAACTGCCACTGGGCGCCGGCGCCCGACTGATCGAAATTGACCCACAGGACGATGCCCAGGACCAGATCGACCAGCGTGGCGATCAGCGCAATCCAGCGCGCATTATTGGCGCCAGCGAAGAGGCAGGCGATGGCACCAGCCATCGGCACTGCCATCATCAGGGAGAGGATGGGGAAGCCGTCCATTATCGTGTCATCGCCCAGGTTGCAGCCGCGGCGAGGCCAATCAGCATCACCAGCGCATAGGTGTAGAGGTAGCCGGACTGAAGCCGACGGGTGATCTTGTTGCCCTGCACGACCAGAGCAGCCAGCCCGTTGGGGCCGAAGCGGTCGATGAAGCCGACGTCACCGAACTGCCAGAAGAAGCGGCCGATGGCGAAGGCGGGCTTGACGAACAGGAAGTTGTACAGCTCGTCAAAATACCACTTGTTCAGCAGGAACTGGTGCAGGGCGCCGAAGGTGGCGACGAAGCGCTGCGGCCAGTCGGTGTTCTTGATGTAGGCGAGCCAGGCAATGACCAGGCCGGTCAGCATCACGGTGAACGGACCGAACTTGACCCAGGTCGGCACTTCATGCGCGGCGTGCATCAGGTGGCTGTCGAACGCCAGGGCGCCCTTCCAGAACTCGATGCCCCCTTCCGGACCAATGAACTGGTCGTGGAAGACGAAGCCGGCGAACACGGCGCCCAGGCTGAGCACGAGCAGCGGGATCAGCATGACCAGGCCGCTTTCATGCGGGTGATAGCCACCGGTGCCGTCACCAGCATCATGGGCATGATGGTCATGGCCATGATCGGCGTGCGCGTGGGCATGATCGTCATGACCATGGCCGGCATGGGCGTGATCGTCATGGCCGTGGCCGTGATCGTCGTGCCCATGGGAGTCATGGAGGGCATGCTGGATATGTTCCGACTGGGTCCAGCGCGGCTTGCCGAAGAAGGTCAGGAAGACCAGGCGCCAGCTGTAGAAGCTGGTCAGCAGCGCGGCGAACACGCCGACATAATAGGCACCGATGCCCGCACCGCCCGACGCGAAGGCCGCTTCGAGAATGCCGTCCTTCGAATAGAAGCCGGCGAAGCCGACGCCGACGAGCGGCAGGCCAACGCCCGTGATGGCGAGAGTGCCGAGCGTCATGGTCCAGAAGGTCACGGGGATCTTCTTACGCAGGCCACCATAGTAGCGCATGTCCTGCTCATGGTGCATCGCATGGATGACCGAGCCGGCGCCCAGGAACAGCAGCGCCTTGAAGAAGGCGTGGGTGAAGAGGTGGAACATCGCCGCGCCATAGGCGCCGCAACCGGCCGCAAAGAACATGTAGCCCAGCTGCGAACAGGTCGAATAGGCGATGACGCGCTTGATGTCGGTCTGCACGGTGCCGACGGTGGCGGCGAACAGACAGGTGGCGGCACCGACATAGGTGACCACGGTCAGCGCGGTCGGCGACATTTCGAACATCGGCGACAGACGGCAGACCATGAAGACGCCGGCGGTGACCATGGTGGCCGCGTGGATCAGCGCCGACACCGGGGTCGGGCCTTCCATCGCGTCGGGAAGCCAGGTGTGAAGGCCGAGCTGCGCCGACTTGCCCATCGCGCCGATGAACAGCAGCAGGCAGAGCACGGTCATGGTGTCGAAGCGGTGACCCAGGAAGCCGATGGTCGAACCCGCCATCGACGGGGCCATTTCCAGGATTTCCGGGATCGAGATGGTGTTGAACACCAGATAGGTGCCGAAAATGCCCATCATGAAGCCAAGGTCGCCGACGCGATTGACGACGAACGCCTTGATCGCGGCCGCGTTGGCCGAAGGCTTACGGAACCAGAAACCGATCAGCAGGTAGGAGGCCAGACCCACGCCTTCCCAACCGAAGAACATCTGCAGCAGATTGTTCGCGGTCACGAGCATCAGCATCGCGAAGGTGAAGAGCGAAAGATAGGCGAAGAAGCGCGGCTGATCCGGCTCTTCGTCCATATAGCCCCAGCTATAGAGGTGGACGAGGCTGGACACGCTGGTGATGACCACCAGCATGACCGCCGTCATGGTGTCGACCCGCAACGCCCACTGGGCGTCGAAGCTGCCGCTTTCGATCCAGGTGAAGACGGGCGCGACATAGGGTTCGGCATGGCCGGTCAGGAAGCTGATGAAGATCGGCCAGGACATGGCGCAGGCTGCGAACAGCGCGCCAGTCGTGACGATCTTCGCCGGGATCTTGCCCAGGGCCTTGTTGCCCAGGCCGGCGATGGCTGCGGCGAGCAGCGGGAGAAGGACGATAAGCTGGATCATGGGATTTGGCTCAGCCCTTCATCCGGTTGACATCGTCGACGGCGATGGTGCCGCGACCACGGAAGTAAATGACGAGGATGGCGAGGCCGATGGCCGCTTCACCCGCCGCGACGGTCAGCACGAACATCGAGAAGACCTGGCCCACCAGATCGCCCAGGAAGGCGCTGAAGGCGACGAGGTTGATGTTCACGCTGAGGAGGATCAGCTCGATCGCCATCAGGATGATGATGACATTCTTGCGGTTGATGAAGATGCCGAGCACCCCCATCACGAAGAGGATGGCGCTGACCACCATATAATGTTGAAGGCCGATCACAGCTCCACCCCCTGCCCCACGGGCTGATTGATGTTGCGCACGGCGTCCTGCGGACGACGGCGGTTCTGCTTGGCAACATTCTGACCACGGACGCCGCCACGGGCACGATGGGTCAGCACGATGGCGCCGATCATCGCGACCAGCAGGACGATACCCGCCGCCTCGAACAGGAAGATGTAGCGGGTGTAGAGAATGCCGCCGATCGCCTGGATGTTGGAAAGTTCCGGATTGGCCGGGGCCGCACGCTGCGCGAGTTCGATCGGACCGGCGCTCCACAGGCCGATGCCCAGGACGATTTCCGCCAGCAGCACCAGCGCGATCAGCAGGCCGAACGGCAGATAGCTGACGAAGCCGGCGCGCAGTTCGGCGAAGTCGATGTCGAGCATCATGACGACGAACAGGAACAGCACCGCGACCGCGCCGACATAGACGATGACAAGCAGCATCGCGATGAATTCGGCGCCGAGCAGGATCATCAGACCGGCAGCGTTGAAGAAGGCCAGGATCAGCCAGAGGACCGAGTGGACCGGGTTGCGCGACAATATCGTGAGCGCGCCGCTGCTCACCACCAGAATGGCGAACAGGTAAAAGGCGAGGACGTGGATCACAGGTTCATATTCCCTTTGACGCCGGCGGCTTAACGATAGGGGGCATCGGCAGCAAGATTGGCAGCGATGGCACGCTCCCACTTGTCACCGTTTTCCAGGAGCTTGGCCTTGTCGTAGATCAGCTCCTCGCGGGTTTCGGTCGCGAACTCGAAGTTCGGGCCCTCGACAATCGCATCGACCGGGCAGGCTTCCTGGCAGAAGCCGCAATAGATGCACTTGGTCATGTCGATGTCGTAGCGCGTGGTGCGGCGGCTGCCATCGTCGCGCGGCTGCGCCTCGATGGTGATCGCCTGCGCCGGACAAATGGCCTCGCACAGCTTGCACGCGATGCAGCGCTCTTCCCCATTGGGATAGCGACGCAGCGCATGTTCACCACGGAAACGCGGCGAAATCGGGTTCTTCTCGTACGGGTAGTTGATCGTCGCCTTGGGCTTGAAGAAATACTTCAAGGTCAGCCAGTGCGCCTTCACGAACTCCCAGAGGGTGAAGCTTTTGACGTAGTAACCGAGGCTCATTGTGCGCCTCCATAGCGCGTCAGCATGAGGAAGCCCGAAACCAGGAAGACGAAGAAGAGCGAGGTCGGCAGGAAGATCTTCCAGCCCAGCCGCATCAGCTGGTCATAACGGTAGCGGGGCACCGTCGCCTTCACCCAGGAGAAGACGAAGAAGAAGAAGGCGATCTTGAGCAGGAACCAGATGATACCCGGCACCATGTACAGCGGCGCCCAGTCGAACGGCGGCAGATAGCCACCCCAGAACAGGATCGCGTTGAGGCCGCACATCAGGATGACGTTGGCATATTCGCCGAGCCAGAACAGGGCGAAGGCCATCGACGAATATTCGGTCTGGTAACCCGCGACCAGTTCGGATTCCGCTTCGGTCAGGTCGAACGGCGCGCGCGCCGTTTCCGCCATGGCCGAAATCAGGAACATGATCGCCATCGGGAACAGCAGCGGGTTGAAGCCGTTGCCGTTGAGGAAGCCATAATAGCCCTTCTGGCTTTCCACGATCGCCGACATGTTGAAGCTGCCGGCCCACAGCACGACGGTGATCAGGATGAAGCCGATCGAGACTTCATAGCTGATCATCTGCGCGCTGGCGCGGATCGCGGAGTAGAAAGGATATTTGGAGTTGGACGCCCAGCCCGCCAGCACCACGCCGTAGACGCCGAGCGACGAGATGGCGAGGATGTAGAGCAGGCCGACATTGACGTTCGACACCATCACGCCGACGCCGAAGGGGATGACGGCCCAGGCCATCAGCGCCACGGTGAAGGTGATGATCGGCGCGATTAGGAACAGGGCCTTGTTCGACGCCGAAGGAACGATGGTTTCCTGCAGGAAGACCTTGAGGCCGTCCGCGAAGGACTGAAGCAGGCCCAGCGGGCCGACGACGTTGGGACCACGGCGCAGCGCCATGGCCGCCCAGATCTTGCGGTCGGCATAGATGATCATGGCGACGGCCAGCATCAGCGGCAGGGCGATGACCAGGATACCGATAATGGTCGAAAGCAGCCAGGCGCCCTCGAAAGGCAGGCCAAGGCCTTGGAAGAAAGCGGTCACTCTGCGGCCTCCGCGAAGCTTTCACCATGGATCAGCTCGGCCGAGCATTGCTGCATCGTCGGGCTGGCGCGGCAGATCGCGTTGGTGAGGTAGAAATCCTTGATCGGCGAACCCAGCTCGCCGGTCGCTCCGGTGGGCAGCGACGGGACCGACCAACCATAGTCGGCGATACCTTCGACGCCCAGCGCGGGAACCGCCTTGACCATTTCGGCGCGCAGCGCGTCGAAGCTGTCGAACGGCAGCTTGGCGCCCAGCGCTTCCGACAGGGCACGCAGGATCGACCAGTCCTCGCGGGCATCGCCCGGCGCGAACACGGCCTTTTCACCGAACTGCACCCGGCCTTCCAGGTTGACGTAGGTGCCGGCCTTTTCGGCATAGCTTGCGCCCGGCAGGATCACGTCCGCCGCGTGAGCACCCTTGTCACCATGATGGCCGACATAGACCTTGAAGCTGGTTTCGAAGGCCGAATAGTCGACTTCGTCGGCACCCAGCGAGAAGAGCAGCTTCGGCGCGGCCGCAGCCACCGCCTTGATGCCGCCCTTGGTCGCATAGCCCAGCATCAGGCCGCCCATGCGGGCCGCAGCGAAGTGCAGGACGTTGTAACCGTTCCAGCCGTCCTTGATCAGGCCCAGCGTATCGACCAGCGCCAGCGTGTCGCCATGCGCGCCGTCCTTGGCCAGCACGCCGCCGCCGACGATCATCGCCGGACGGGCAGCGCCCTTGAAGGCTTCGAGCACGGCGTCCGGCAGCTTGGCCAGCAGCGACGCGTCATTGCCCAGCCATTCGACCTTGTAGGTCAGGTCGAATTCGGGACCGACGGCGAAGACCTTCGTGCCCTTCTTGATCGCCTTGCGGATGCGGGTGTTCACCAGCGGCGCTTCCCAGCGCAGGTTGGTGCCGACCAGCAGGATGACGTCCGCGGTTTCGAGATCGGCGAGCGGCGTGTTGAACACCACCGACGACAGGCTCGACACGTCGTAGGACAGGCCGGTCTGACGGCCTTCCAGCAGCGAACCGCCAAGCTTTTCGACCAACGCCTTGCCGGCGAACATGGTTTCGCAGTCGAGCAGGTCACCGGCGATCGCCGCGACGCTGCCGCCATGCTGGACGGCGGCGACGGCAGCGAAGGCTTCCGCCCAGGTCGCCGGCACCAGCTTGCCATCCTTGCGGACGAACGGCTTGTCGAGGCGCTTGCGGACCAGACCGTCGACATTGTGCCGGGTCTTGTCCGACGCCCACTCCTCGTTCACGTCGTCATTGATGCGCGGCACGGCGCGCAGCACCTGACGACCACGGCTGTCGAGGCGGATGTTGGTACCGAGCGCGTCCATCACGTCGATCGCATGGGTCTTCTTGAGTTCCCACGGGCGCGCTTCGAAAGCGTAGGGCTTGGCGGTCAGCGCGCCGACCGGGCAGAGATCGACCACATTACCCGACAGCTCGCTCTTGGCGGCATGTTCGAGATAGGTGGTGATCTGCATATTTTCGCCGCGATAGATGGCGCCGATTTCCGGCACGCCCGCGACTTCCTCTGCAAAGCGCACGCAACGGGTACACTGGATGCAGCGGGTCATGACCGTCTTGACGATCGGCCCCATATTCTTCTCGGTGACGGCGCGCTTATTCTCGTCATAGCGCGACGAACCACGGCCATAGGCGACCGACTGGTCCTGCAGGTCGCACTCGCCACCCTGGTCGCAGATCGGGCAATCCAGCGGGTGGTTGATGAGCAGGAACTCCATCACCCCTTCGCGGGCCTTCTTGACCATTTCGCTGTCGGTGCGGATTTCCTGGCCTTCGGTGGCCGGAAGCGCGCACGAAGCCTGCGGCTTGGGCGGCCCAGGCTTCACCTCGACCAGGCACATGCGGCAATTGCCGGCGATGGAAAGGCGCTCATGATAGCAGAAACGGGGGATTTCCTTCCCCGCCTGCTCGCAAGCCTGGAGGACTGTGGCGCCCGCCGGGACTTCGAGTTCTACGCCGTCTACTTTGACCTTCGGCATGGTTACTCCGCTGCCTCCATGACGGGGGCACTACCCTTGTTCTCGTTGATCCGGCGCTCGATTTCCGGACGGAAGTGCCGGATCAGCCCCTGGATCGGCCATGCCGCTGCGTCGCCAAGCGCGCAGATGGTGTGGCCTTCAACCTGCTTGGTCACCTGGAACAGCATGTCGATTTCGCTCTGGTCGGCGTCGCCGGTGCGCAGACGCTCCATGACGCGCCACATCCAGCCGGTGCCTTCGCGGCACGGCGTACACTGGCCGCAGCTCTCATGCTTGTAGAAGTAGGAGAGACGCGAAATGGCGCGGACGATGTCGGTCGACTTGTCCATGACGATGACGGCGGCGGTGCCCAGGCCCGAGCCCAGCGCGCGCAGACCGTCAAAGTCCATCGGTGCGTCCATGATTTCCTTCGCAGGAACCAGCGGCACCGACGACCCGCCCGGAATGACCGCGAGCAGATTGTCCCAGCCGCCACGGATGCCGCCGCAATGGCGATCGATCAGTTCGCGGAACGGGATCGACATCGATTCCTCGACGACGCAGGGCTTGTTCACATGACCGCTGATCTGGAACAGCTTGGTGCCGCGGTTATTTTCACGGCCAAAGCCGTTGAACCAGGCGGCGCCACGACGCAGGATCGTCGGCGCAACCGCGATCGATTCCACGTTGTTCACGGTGGTCGGACAGCCATAGAGGCCCGCGCCGGCCGGGAAAGGCGGCTTCAGGCGGGGCTGGCCCTTCTTGCCCTCGATGCTTTCGATCTGGGCGGTTTCCTCGCCACAGATGTAAGCGCCGGCGCCACGATGGACGAACACGTCGAAATCATAGCCCGAACCGCAGGCATTCTTGCCGATGAAGCCCTTTTCATAGGCCTGCTCGACGGCGGCGAAGAGCACCTTCGCCTCATAGATGAATTCGCCGCGGATATAGATGTAGGCGGCACGCGCCCGCATCGCGAAACCGGCGATCAGCGCGCCTTCGATCAGCTTGTGCGGATCGTGGCGGATGATTTCGCGGTCCTTGCACGAACCCGGTTCGGATTCGTCAGCGTTGATGACGAGGAAGCTGGGACGGCCGTCCTTGCTTTCCTTGGGCATGAAGCTCCACTTCATGCCGGTCGGGAAGCCGGCGCCACCGCGGCCGCGCAGGTTCGACGCCTTGATGGTATCGATGATCGCGTCCTGGCCGATTTCCATCAGCTTCTTGGTATTGTCCCAATCGCCACGCTTCATCGCGGCATCGACGCCCCAATCCTGGAAGCCGTGGACGTTGGTGAAGATGCGGTCCTTGTCGGACAGCGGCCCGACGAAGGGGGCCGGTGCGGGTGCATCGGTCATGCCGTCGCTCCTTCGTTCCATTGACCGCGATAGTCGTGATTTTCGCCGACCATCTCCTTGAGGGTGGTCGGGCCACCTTCCGGCGCGCTGGTCTGGCGATCGATCTGCGGGCCGATCTTGGGCTGGCCGCCGGCGGCCAGCGTTTCCAGGATGGCGATGGTGCTGTCGTAGGTCAGATCTTCGAAATTATCGTCGTTGATCTGGACCATCGGCGCGTTGGCGCAGGCACCAAGGCATTCGACCTCATTGAGGGTGAACAGGCCGTCGGGGGTCGTGCCGCCCTTGACCAGGCCCTTGTTCTTGCACGCGGCAAAGACATCGTCCGACCCGCGCAGCATGCACGGCGTCGTGCCGCAGACCTGCACATGGTAGCGGCCGACCGGCGCGAGATTGTACATGGTGTAGAAGGTCGCGACCTCATAGACGCGCATGTACGGCATATCGAGCTGACGCCCGATATATTCCATGACCGGGACCGGCAGCCAGCCATTGGTCTGGGTTTCGGCACCGACCTGACGCTGGGCCAGATCGAGCAGCGGCATCACGGCCGACTGCTGGCGACCGGCGGGATAGCGCGCGATGACCTTCTTGGCCTGCTCGGCATTTTCGGGCGTCCACTCGAACGCGCCCCAGCGCGCGCGGGTTTCGGCCTCATCGGGGATATGAACTGCGTCAGCCATTATCGGTCACATTCTCCGAACACGATGTCCATCGCGCCCAGTACAGCGGTTGTATCGGCCAGCATGTGGCCCTTCATCATGAAGTCCATCGCCTGCAGATGGCTGAAGGCGGTCGGGCGGATCTTGCAGCGATAGGGCTTGTTGGAGCCATCGCTGACCAGATAGACGCCGAATTCACCCTTCGGGCTTTCGGTCGCCACATAGACTTCGCCCGCGGGGACGTGGAAGCCCTCGGTATAGAGTTTGAAGTGGTGGATCAGCGCTTCCATGTCCCGCTTCATCTCGCCGCGCTTGGGCGGGGAGACCTTGCGGTCGAAGCTGGCGATCGGCCCTTCGGGCATTTCGCTGAGGCACTGCTTCATGATGCGCGCGGACTGGCGCACTTCCTCGACGCGGACCATGAAACGGTCATAGCAGTCATAGGCGGTGCCGACCGGAACGTCGAATTCCATGCGGTCATAGACGTCGTAGGGCTGCGCCTTGCGGATGTCCCAGGCGATGCCCGAACCACGCAGCATCGGGCCGGAGAAGCCCCACTTCAGCGCATCTTCCTTGCTGACGATCGAGATGTCGACATTGCGCTGCTTGAAGATGCGGTTGTCGACAACCAGGCTCATCGCGTCCTCGAACAGGCGCGGCAGACGGGTGTCGAGCCAGTCGGCGATGTCGGTCAGCAGCTTGAGCGGCACGTCCTGATGGACGCCACCCGGCCGGAAATAGGCCGAGTGCATGCGGGCGCCCGACGCGCGCTCGAAGAAGTTGAGGCAGTCCTCGCGGATTTCGAACAGCCACAGGTTCGGCGTCATCGCGCCGACGTCCATGACGTGCGAACCCAGGTTCAGCATGTGATTGCAGATGCGGGTCAGTTCCGCGAAGAACACGCGCAGATATTGCGCGCGCAGCGGCACTTCCAGGTCCAGCAGCTTTTCGACCGCCAGAACATAGCTATGCTCCATGCCGAGCGGCGAACAATAGTCCAGCCGGTCGAAATAGGGCAGCGCCTGCATATAGGTCTTGTGCTCGATCAGCTTTTCCGTGCCGCGGTGCAGCAGGCCGACATGCGGGTCGCAGCGCTCGACGATCTCGCCGTCCAGTTCCATGACCAGACGCAGAACGCCGTGCGCCGCAGGGTGCTGCGGACCGAAGTTGATCGTGTAGTTCTGGATTTCCGTGTCACCATAGGCCGGGTCGGCCGCATCGGTGACATGATCCATCTTTTCGAGATAGTCGGACATCAGGCTTTGCCCTCCGCCTTTTCGTCGCCCGGAAGCACGTATTGCGCGCCTTCCCAGGGCGACATGAAGTCAAAGCTGCGGAAGTCCTGGGCCAGCTTCACCGGCTCATAGACGACGCGCTTGTCTTCTTCGGAATAGCGCAGCTCGACATAGCCGGTCAGCGGGAAGTCCTTGCGCTGCGGATGGCCCTTGAAGCCATAGTCGGTCAGGATGCGACGCAGGTCGGTATTGCCGTCGAAGATGACGCCATACATGTCGAACACTTCGCGCTCCAGCCAGCCGGCCACCGGCCAGAGGTGCGTGACGGTCGGCACCGGCGTATCCTCGTCGGTCGACACCTTGACGCGGACGCGGTGGTTCCGCGTGACGCTGAGCAGGTGATAGGCGACCTCGAACCGGTCCGGACGTTCCGGATAGTCGACGCCGGCGATTTCCATCAGCTGCTGGTAATGCGCCATGTCGCGCAGCG
The DNA here is from genome assembly GCF_002708645.1 of Sphingobium sp. IP1. Lineage (NCBI taxonomy): Bacteria > Pseudomonadati > Pseudomonadota > Alphaproteobacteria > Sphingomonadales > Sphingobiaceae > Sphingobium > Sphingobium sp. IP1. The sequence continues at coordinate 25,976 of NZ_NOIW01000042.1, read as the reverse complement.
CGACCATGGCATTGGCCAGGTCGTCGCGCGCGACAACGAAGGTCAGCTCGCCGGCATGATCGATAGTTTCGATCAGCATCGAACCCAGCAGGGCGCCGATTTCCTCGGCGATCCCTTCGGGGTTCACGATCTTGGGTGCAGAATGGCCCATATTAACGCTCAATCGTCCCGATCCGGCGGATCTTCCGCTGCAGCTGCATGATGCCGTAGAGCAGAGCTTCGGCGGTGGGCGGGCAGCCCGGCACATAGATGTCGACCGGCACGATGCGGTCACAGCCACGGACGACCGAATAGCTATAGTGGTAGTAACCACCGCCATTGGCGCAGCTGCCCATCGAAATCACATATTTCGGGTTGGACATCTGGTCATAGACCTTGCGGAGCGCCGGCGCCATCTTGTTGCACAGCGTGCCCGCGACGATCATCACGTCCGACTGGCGCGGAGACGCGCGCGGCGCAGCGCCGAAGCGCTCCATGTCGTAGCGCGGCATGTTGACGTGGATCATCTCCACGGCGCAGCAGGCCAGACCGAAGGTCATCCACCACAGCGAACCCGTACGGGCCCACTGGAACAGTTCCTCGGTCGAGGTGACAAGGAAGCCCTTGTCGCTGACTTCACTGCTGAGCGCGTTGAAGAAGTCCTGGTCGGGCTGCGTCCCCATCGGCGGCATGGTGCCGGGAATGGGGCTGGTCAGTTCTACTCCCAATCGAGTGCTCCCTTCTTCCACGCATAGACGAGGCCGAGCACCAGCTCCGCTATGAAGATCATCATCGTCGCCCAGCCGGCCCAGCCGATCTGGTCAAGGCTCACCGCCCAGGGAAAGAGGAATGCCGCTTCCAGGTCGAAAATGATGAACAGGATGGCGACAAGGTAGAAACGCACGTCGAACTGGCTGCGCGGCTCTTCAAATGCGGGGAAGCCGCATTCATATTCGGACAGCTTGGCAGGATCGGGCTTGTGCGCACCGGTCAGGCGGCCAACCAGCATCGGCAAGAAGACGAAGGTGCTGGAGAGCAGCAGAGCGATCCCGAGAAAGATCAGGATCGGCAGATATTGGCTGAGATCGACCAATGGAATCCCCTGGGCGAAAATTGTTCTGGGGGGCCTTTAGGCCTGCTGCATATGCGAAGCAAGGGGCGAACCTGTGAGAATGATTCGCAACAATTGCAAAGGCTTGATCGCGTTACCAAAAGCGCAAGAGACGATTGCCGCAGACACAAAAAAACAGGCGCCGGACCACCTTTGGAAGCCCGAAGACTCGCCGCGGTGGGCCGACGCCCTTTGCTCTTAAATCAGAAGCTTAGCAGAGCCTGATTCACGCCATCGGCAGAAGCGCGGAGCGCCTCCCCCCAATCGCGGCCAGGCGCTTAGCGCAGCGCCCCTGCCACCAGCTTGTGCAGCTTGCTGTGGGTCGCGTCATTGCCGGCGATCACTTCCTTGCGGTCGATCATCTGGTCGCCACCACGGAAGTCGCTGACGAAGCCGCCGGCCTCGCGCACCATCAGGATGCCGGCCGCCACGTCCCAGGGCTGGAGGCCGCTTTCCCAGAAGCCGTCATAGCGACCCGAGGCGACATGGGCGAGGTCGAGCGAGGCGGCACCGAAGCGACGCAGGCCAGCGACCGAAGGCGCCACCGCACCGAAGATGCGGGTCCATTCGGCCATGTTGCCATGACCCATGAACGGGATGCCGGTGGCGATCAGGCAGTCGGCGAGGTCACGGCGGGCCGAGACGCGCAGACGCTGGTCATGACGCCATGCGCCACGATTCTTTTCCGCCCAATAGCTTTCGTCGGTGACCGGCTGATAGATCAGGCCCGAGGTCACTTCGCGCTTGCCGCCGAACAAAGGCTCCTCGACCGCGATCGAGATGGCGAAGTGCGGGATGCCGTGCAGGAAGTTGGTGGTGCCGTCGAGCGGATCGATGATCCAGCGCGGCTTGTTGGGATCACCCTCGATCACCCCACCCTCTTCCAGCAGGAAGCCCCAGTCGGGACGCGCCTTCTGCAATTCCTCGACCAGCGTCTGTTCAGCCTGCTTGTCGGCCTTGGACACGAAGTCCGCCGGCCCCTTGCGCGACACCTGCAGATGCTCGACCTCGCCGAAGTCGCGGCGCAGCTTGGAGCCGGCCTTGCGGGCGGCGCGTTCCATGACGGTGAGAAGGCCGGAATGGGATACCATGTAAAATCTCCGCCGCCCCGGTGGGCGGCCTTTGCTTTATTTCTTGGGGGCGGGCTTGGCGGCAGCCGGACGATAGCCACAGGTGCCGGCGATCACCGCCAGCATCTGCGAGGGATCCTTGCGGTTCACCTTGCCCGGATTGCCGGCGATCACCTTGTCGGTCGCCGCACTGATCTGCGACAGCGAATTGCTGTAGAGGCATTCGAACAGCGCGGTCTTGACCGGCTGCTCGACGTCCTTCGACTCCAGCGCGCTGCTGATGACCTGCAGCACATAGGCCGCACTGTCGATCTGCGCCTTGGACGGCTTGTTGACCGTCTGGGCAGGGAGCGCAGCCGGCAGGGCGCCGATCGCGAGGATGGCGGCCAATGCCGTGCTGCGCCCGAACCGCATCAGTCGGCCCGCTTCACATATTCGCGCTCATAGACATCGACCACGATGCGCGTGCCGGTGACGATGTGCGGCGGAACCATGACGCGGACGCCATTGTCGAGGATCGCCGGCTTGTAGCTGGCCGATGCGGTCTGGCCCTTCACCACGGCGTCGGCTTCGACGATGGTCGCTTCGACCGTCTCGGGCAGCTGGACGCTGATCGGACGTTCCTCATACATTTCCAGCATGACCATCATGCCGTCCTGCAGGAAGGCGGCGGCATCGCCGACCAGGTCCATCGGCAGGTTGATCTGGTCATAGGTTTCGGTGTCCATGAACACCAGCATGTCACCCTCGGGGTAGAGATACTGGAAATCCTTGGTGTCGAGGCGAATGCGCTCGACGCTCTCGGCCGAGCGGAAGCGGACATTGTTCTTGCGGCCATCGATCAGGTTCTTCAGCTCCACCTGCATATAGGCGCCGCCCTTGCCGGGCTGGGTGTGCTGAATCTTGACGGCGCGCCACAGGCCACCCTCATATTCGATATTGTTGCCGGGACGAATGTCCACGCCGCTGATCTTCATGGGAAGAGCCTGCCTATATGTCTGAATGTGGAAAAGAGCCGGCCTCTGCGAGGCTGGCCGCGCCTTTACCGCGAGACGGCGCCAAGGGCAAGAGGGCGGCGTTTCCGCTTAACTTCGCACATTTCCCGCACATTTTGAAATTCGCTTTCCTACTTGAGCAATTTTCGATCGCGGCTGGCCCCGATGATAGCCGATCGCGGGCCGATAGGACAGGTCATTGGCCGACCAGCAGCGGATAGGGATTGACCGGCTGGCCACCATACCAGGGATCAGCCGGCGCCATGCGGTTGACGGCGAAATGAAGGTGCGGCGCGGCGGGATCGGCATTGCCGGTGCTGCCCACGGTCGCGATGCCCTGCCCGCGCCGGACCGTCTGCCCTTCGTGCAGGCCCGGCGCATAGCTGTCGAGATGGGCATAATAATAGAGGGTGCGCCCGTCGGGCGCGCGCTCATAGAGGGTGCGGCCACCCGCCTCGCTCCAGAAGATCTTCTCGATCCGGCCGTCGGCGGCGGCCAGCACCGCCCTGCCCCGCGCCGCCATGATGTCGATCGCATCATGCGGACGGGCGCCGCCTGCCCGCGCCTGGGCGAAGGTATCGGTGAGCGCGGAGGCCGGCACGCCCTCCACCGGGATCAGCAGCGCGCCGTTGCTGACGGTTGGCGGCGCGGATGCAACGGATCGCACCGGCGCATCGGCCGGGACGATCCGCACGCAATAGCGGGCGAAGGCGATGCAGAGCAGCAGCGCGAACGCGACACCGCCCCACAGCCGGACATTCATGCCTGGAACTTCGCCTTGACGCCGCTCTTCACCATCTGCGCCAGCCGCGCGGCATCCCAGTTGGTGAGGCGGATGCAGCCATGGCTTTCGGTGCGGCCGATCAGTTGCGGCTCGGGCGTGCCATGGATGCCATAATGATCCTTGGACAGATCGATCCACACGACGCCGACCGGGCCGTTGGGACCGGGTTTCAGCACCGCCTTCTGGTCCTTGGACGCAGCATCCCAGAACAGGTCGGGATTATAATGGAAGTCGGGATTGCGGCTGACGCCCTTGATCGTCCATTCGCCCAACGGCAGCGGATCATGCTGTGACCCGGTGGTGACCGGGAATTGCGCGATCAGGCGGTTGTCCGCGCCATAGACCTTGAGCAGTCCCTCCGACTTGTCGACCACCAGATGGTCGGCCTGTGGCTGGTCCTTGGCGACGCCGAGGCCGGCGAGCGTTTCGCCCCAGCCACGCTCGTCGCCCTCGATCCGTGCCACCGGCTGGTTGGCGATCGCCGGCACGCGGATGGTCGCGCCGGCGGCAACCTTCGTATCGGGCGGGTTCATGCCGGTCAGCACTTCGGGCGTGGTGTGGAAGCGCTCGGCCAGCTTTTCGAGCAGGTTGCGATAGGTGAGCGCGGGCAGGCTCGCCTGATTGTTCAGTCCCTTGGGAATGTCGAAGAAGGGTCCGCGGGCAAAGCCGTCGGGGATGCGCACCAGCCAGGTGGTCGGCTTCGCCTCCCCCTCCAGCAGTGCGGCCGAGGTTTTCTGGTCATAGTCGCCGGTGACCGGCAGCTTGTTCGCCTCCTGGAAGCCGCGCAAGGCCGCCTTGAAGCTCATGCCGTCCTTGCCGTCGATCACGCCGGGCGAGAAGCCCCAGCGATCGAGCGCCACCTGCGCCTGCAATATCTGGCTGGGCTGCCAGGGCTTGCCGCCGGGTTCCTCCACGACCTGGAAGGCATAGGCGGCCGAGGGATCGGGCGCGGCCTGGGTCTGGTTGATCGGCGCCTGGTTGGTTGGCGCTGCTGGCTGGCTTTCATTGGCGTCGGTGGTCGACACATTGCAGGCCGCGCACAGCAGCGGCAGGCCGAGAAGACGATATTTCAAGGCGATACTCTCCCATATCATGGAAGAGACAACGCAGCAGGCGACGGAAAGCTGCCTGTGCCGCTGCGATCAGATGGCTTCGGCCTCCGCCTTGGCCTTCTCCCGCTCGCGTATGGCTTCCAGATCGCGGTCGAGGAAATAGTTGAGGAAGGTGCGGATGGCGGCAATCGCCCCCAGCTTGCCGATTTCCGCCCAGGTCGGGGCGATGCTGGTTTCGACGATATCGGCCGCGAGCTGGAAACTCAGCCCGGCGACCGCCCAGCGGCCAAAGCTCATCCAGACCGGCATGAGCTTCGATTCGTCCGCCTTGAACAATAGCAGCCCCGTCAGGCCGATCGCGCCCTGAACCGAGCCGATGGCGATCGCCAGGATCGCCAGCAGATTGACCAGCAGCGCGACATATTCCGCCAATTGATGGACGAATTCTTCCAACGCCATGCCCAGCATCCCTTGCCCGATTGGGGGGGATGCTGGCCCGGTGGCGGCCCTTTGCCTATCGGGATAAACCCGCGATTAGGCGCCGCCCAGCACCGACGCGAAGGCGGCGACGCCGGCCTTGGGCCCTTCGGGGTGATTCCACACCGTGCCGCTGACCGCCAGGAAGTCGGCCCCGGCTGCGATCAGGGGGGCGGCATTGTCCGGCGTGATGCCGCCGATCGCGACGCAGGGCAGTTCGAACAGGGTGGTCCACCAGCCCAGGATCGACGGTTCGGCGCGGTGCGTCGTTTCCTTGGTGGTGGTCGGGTAGAAGGCACCGAAGGCGACATAGTCGGCCCCCGCCTCACCCGCCTCCATCGCCAGATGGCGGCTATCGTGACAGGTCACGCCGATCTGGACCTTGGGACCAAGCTGCTTGCGCGCCTCGCGCGGGTCGCCATCCTCCTGCCCCAAATGGACGCCATCGGCGTTCAGCCGCTTGGCAAGGCCGATGCTGTCATTGATGATGAAGGCGACCTCACGCTCGGCACAGAGCGCCTGGATCGGCCCGGCCAGCGCGGCGATGGCATGATCGTCGATCCCTTTGAGGCGCAGCTGGAAGGCGGCGACCTTGCCGCCGTCGAACGCCTGGGCGAGCTGATCGACGAAAGTCTCGTCGATCGCCGGCGGCGAAATCAGATAAAGTTGGCAGGCCGGGCGAAAGCCCTTTTCGAACTGCTCGGCAAAATGGGGGTCGAGCGCCAGTTCTTCGTCAGTGAAATCGGTCATGCGCGCCTTATAGCCGCTCGCGCGGCCGCGCCAAGTGCGGCTATGACCGCGATCACCATATTGAAGGATGTTCCATGCGCCACGCTTTCGCCGCCCTGCTGCTCCTGTCCGCCGCGCCCGTGCTGGCGCAGGAGGCGCCGCGGCCGCGCGCGCGGGAGGCAGGCGTAACCGTCGGCATCCTCCAGCCCGGCCCACTCAACGCGATCACCGATGTCGCGGGGGTGAAGGTGGGCCAGCTAACATTGCCGCGCAGCAAGGACGTCAACACCGGCGTCACCGCGATCCTGCCGCATGGCGGCAACCTGTTCCAGGACAAGGTGCCGGCGGGCTTCGTCGCCTATAATGCGTTCGGCAAGTTCATGGGATCGACCCAGGTGGCCGAACTGGGCGAGATCGAGACGCCGATCCTGCTGACCAATACGCTGAACGTGGCCGAAGCCGGCGCGGCCTCGGTCGAATGGACGCTGGCGCAGCCGGGCAATGAGGAGGTGCGGTCGGTCAATGCCGTGGTGGGCGAGACCAATGACGGCATGCTCAACGACATTCGCGGGCGGCATGTGACCATCGCCGACGCGCGGCGCGCGATCGAGAGCGCCAAGACCGGCCCGGTCGAGGAAGGCGTGGTGGGCGCGGGCACCGGCACGGTGGCGTTCGGCTTCAAGGCGGGGATCGGCACATCCTCCCGCAAGCTGCCGGCGTCGCTCGGCGGTTGGACCGTGGGCGTGCTGGTGCAGGCCAATTATGGCGGGGTGCTGACGATCGCGGGCGTGCCGGTGGGGGTGAAGCTTGGCCGCTATGACTATCGCCAACAGGTGGAGGAAAAGAAGGCGGATGGCTCTGTCGTGATCGTGATCGCGACCGATGCACCTTTGTCCGACCGCAATCTGCGCCGCGTCGCCGAGCGCGCCTTTGGCGGCATCGCGCGGACCGGGTCGAGCTTCTCCAACGGGTCGGGCGACTATGCCATCGCCTTTTCCACCAGCGACGCGGTGCGGCGCACGGCGGCAAAGCGCAACGCGGTGGCAGCGGTGGACGACGTGCCCAATGACCGCATCTCGCCGCTGTTCCAGGCGACCATCGAGGCGACCGAGGAAGCGGTGCTGAACGCGCTGTTCAAGGCGCAGACCGTGGTCGGCAATCGCGGCACGGCAGAGGCCCTGCCGCTCGACAAGGTGCTGCCTATGTTGAAGGACGCGCGCTGAAGGCTGCGATAAAGGCAGCCGGATCGTCGAGCCGGTGGGCAAGGTAGCGGATCGTGCGCCGCCCTGCCTTGGCCGGCGGATCGAGCGCGATGACGATGTTGGGGTGGGCGATCAGCGCGCCGTTGAACAGGCCCGCCGCCTTGAGATCGGCCAGGGTCCAGTCGTCGCATAACCCCGCGACTTGCGGCCAGGGAATGGAGAGGCTGCGCAGCGTACCGGCGGGCCAGACCAGCCCATCCGGGCCGATCCGCACCGGATGGTCGCGGAAGGATCGGATGAAGAGGATGAACCAGCCGATCATGGCGAGGCTCAGCAGCGAAAGGACCAGCGCCGCGCGCGGGCTCCACAGCGCGACCAGCAGATGGACCACGGACGTCTCGACGACCATCAGGCCCAGTAGAACCCAGAGCATCGGCGCGACCGCGCGATGATAGGAAAAGGCGGCGCCGGCGGGACTTTCCCCCTGCCCGGCGCCGTCCATATGCGTCAGGCCGCGACCGGAGTCTTGGTGGCCGAAGCGGCGTAGATTTCGTCGATCGCGCCACCCAGCGACGCGTTGAATTCGTCGTCGCTCATCTGGTGACGCAGGTCATTGAGCAGCGCGCGGCTGAAGCTGGCGATGATGCCGCGATTCTTGGCGAGTTCGGCGCAGGCCTCGGTGCGGCTGAAGCCACCCGACAGGGCGACGACGCGCAGCACCTTGGGATGATCGACCAGCGGATCGAACAGGCCGGCCTTGGCGGGCAGCGAGAGCTTGAGCATCACCTGCTCGCCTTCGGGCAGGGCGTCGAGCTGCTTGAGGATTTCCTCGAGCAGGATCTGATCGGCCTCGGCGCGTTCGGGCGACTTGATGTTCACTTCGGGTTCGATGATCGGCATCAGACCGCCGGCCAGCACTTGGCGGCCGATTTCGAACTGCTGCGCGACCACGGCGGCAATGCCCTCGCGATTGGCGAGGTTCACGACCGAGCGTTCCTTGGTGCCGAACACGCCCAGGCCCTTGGCGCGGGCGAGCAGCGCGTCGAGTTCGGGCATCGGCTTCATCAGCTGCACGCCGTTCGCCTCATCCTCCAGCCCCTTGTCGATCTTGATGAAGGGCACGACGCCGCGCTCGAGCAGCGCGGTCGGGGTCGGCTTGCCGTCGACGGTGCCGTCCATGGTACGTTCGAACAGGATCGCGCCCAGCACCTTGTCGCCGGTGAAGGCGGGCGAGGTGATGACGCGGCTGCGCATCGCATGGATCAGGCCGAACATCTCCTCGTCATTGCTCCAGGCGCTTTCCTCGACGCCATAGCCCTTGAGCGCCTTGGGCGTCGAACCGCCGCTCTGGTCGAGCGCGGCGATGAAGCCCTGACCGTCGGAAACCTTCTTGACCATGTCCTGATCCAGCATCTGCACATACCTTCTCTTGGGGCGCGCCGCCCCCTCGGCAGCGCGGAAAGATGGAAGCCATCGGGCGAACCCGACGGCATGACTGTAGCGCGCCGTCAGGCGCGCCGGTATCCGGGCTGTTAGCTAGTCCCATGTCGCACCGCAAGATGCTTGCCCCCCGCGCGGCGACGGGGCGGCCGCCAATATCGTTGGCGCGTGCGAAAGTGCCTGATAGGCTGTGGCCAAAGGTCTGAATCGGGGGAAGAATGGGGATCGGGAAGATGCGGCCGGTCATGGCGGCCGCGCTGATGCTGGGGCTGCTCGATATCGGGGCGGCGCAGGCGGCGACCAAGCCGGTGGTCGGCGAGATGGCGCCGGATTTCGAGCTAACGCTGATCGACGGCAGCAAAGTGTCGCTGGCGGAGCTGAAGGGCCAGGTGGTGCTGCTCAATTTCTGGGCGACCTGGTGCGTGCCGTGCCGCAAGGAATTGCCCACGCTCGACAGCTATTATGGGCTCCAGAAGAAACATGGGCTGAAGGTGTTCGCGATCACGACCGAAGGATCGGTGCCGGTCGCGCAGTTGAAGCAATTGTTCGCGGCGATGCACATCCCGTCGGCCAGAAGGATCAAGGGCCCCTATGGCCCGCTGACCGGGGTGCCCACCAATTTCGTCATCGATCGGGCGGGCCGGCTGCGCTACGCCAAGTCCGGCGCGTTCGAGCTGGAGGATCTCAATGCGCTGCTGGTGCCCTTGCTCAACGAACAGCCGCCCGCCTGAGGCGATTTTCAGTTGCATTGCACAATGAAATTTCCGTCATCCGGTTGAAAGCGGGACCGGGGGTGACCATTAGGGCGGCATGACTAGTTCCGCCGCCCTGCCCCTGCCGCGCGATGATGCGCCCCTGTCCCGCTTTGCCATATTGTTGATGGCGGTCGCGTGCGGGACGATGGTCGCGAACCTCTATTATGCCCAGACGCTGATCGACGTGATCGGGCCGGAGATCGGCATGTCGGCCGGGGTCGCGGGCCTCATCACCACGCTGACACAGCTCGGCTATGGCCTGGGCATCATCCTGGTGGTGCCGCTGGCCGACCTGTTCGAGAACCGGCGGATCGTGCTGATATCGGCAGTGGCGACGGTGCTGGGCTGTATCGCCATCGCCCTGTCCAATGGTCCCGCCACCTTCCTGATCGCGTCGGTCATGACCGGCGTTGGTGCAACCGGCGTGCAGGTGCTGATCCCCCTCGCCTCCCATCTGGCACCGCCCGAGCGGCAGGGCCGCGTGGTCGGCACGGTGATGAGCGGGTTGCTGTTCGGCATCATGCTGTCGCGGCCGATCGCCAGCTTCCTTGCCGGATCGATGGGCTGGCGCGCGACCTTCCTGCTGTCGGCCGGGGTGATCGCGCTGGTCGCGATCGCGCTGCTGATCGCCTGTCCGCAGCGCCGGCCCAAGGGCGGCATGCATTATGGCGAAGTCCTAAGCTCCACCTTCTCGCAGCTTGGCAAGTATCGCGTGGTGCGGATGCGTGCCTTCTATCAGGCGTCGATGTTCGCGGCGTTCAACCTGTTCTGGACCGCCGCGCCGCTGAGCCTGATCCATGACTTTGGCCTCAGCCATAATGGCATCGGCGCCTTTGCTCTGGCGGGTGCAGGCGGCGCGCTGGTGGCGCCGGTGGCGGGCTGGCTGGCCGACCGGCGGCTGACCGGCCCGGCCTCGCTCGGCGCGCTGATTGCGCTCTCCATCGGCTTCCTGCTGGCGGACTGGACGGTGGCCGCAGGCAGCCTGATCGGCTTCACCATCATGGCGGTGCTGATCGACGCGGCGGTGCAGGTCAGCCAGATCACCGGGCAGAAGCTGATCTTCTCGCTTGATCCGCATGCGCGCGGCCGGATCAACGCGGCCTATATGACGGTGATGTTCGTGGTCGGGGCGCTGGGATCGGTGATCGGATCGACCACCTATGAAGCGGGCGGCTGGAGCCTGAGCGCGATCGCCGGTGCGGCGATCGGCGGCGTGGCCGCGCTGGTCTTCATCCTGTTCGACCGGGGCGCCAGCGCCACGCGCTGACGCCGATCACACTCCTTCGTCATTGCGAGCGCAGCGAAGCAATCCATGGATTGCCGCGGCGCTTCGCGCCTCGCAATGACGAGATGCCTTAAGCGTAGAGCGCCTTCACGCCCGGCAGTTCCTTGCCTTCCATCCATTCGAGGAAGGCGCCGCCGGCGGTCGAGATGAAGGTGAAGTCGGCGGCCGCGCCGGCATGGTTGAGCGCGGCGACGGTGTCGCCACCGCCCGCGACCGAAACCAGCTGGCCTTCCTTGGTGAGCGCCGCCGCGGTCTTGGCAAGGGCGACGGTCGCGGCGTCGAAGGGCGCGATCTCGAACGCGCCGAGCGGGCCGTTCCACACCAGGGTGCGGCAATTCTTGAGCGCATCGCCCAGCGCCTCGACCGCGGCCGGGCCGACGTCGAGGATCATCTCATCCTCGGCGACTTCATGGACGTTGCAGGTGCGCACCGACGGCGGGTTGGCGGCAAATTCCTTCGCCACGACCACGTCATAGGGCAGATGGATGATGCAGCCGGCTTCCTCGGCCTTGTCGAAGATGGCGTCCGCCGTGTCGGCCAGATCCTTTTCGCACAGCGACTTGCCGACATCGACGCCGCGGGCGTGGAGGAAGGTGTTGGCCATGCCGCCGCCGATGATCAGATGATCGACCTTGGTGACGAGATTGTTGAGCACGTCGAGCTTGGTCGACACCTTGGCGCCGCCGACGACGGCCGCGACCGGCTTGACCGGGGCACCGAGCGCGGCTTCGAGCGCGTCCAGTTCCTTTTCCATCGAGCGGCCGGCAAAGGCGGGCAGCTTGTGGGCCAGCCCCTCGGTCGAGGCATGGGCGCGGTGCGCGGCGGAAAAGGCGTCGTTGACATAGAGGTCGCCGATCGCGGCGATCGCATCGACCAGCGCAGGGTCGTTCTTTTCCTCGCCGGCATGGAAGCGGGTATTTTCGAGGATCGCGATGTCGCCGTTGCGCATCACCTTGATACCGTCGGTCGCGGCTTCACCCTGGCAGTCGGGAATGAACTGCACCTCGCGACCCAGCACCTGGGTCAGCGGACGGGTGATCTTGCTCAGCGAAAATTCCGGGTTCTTCTGGCCCTTGGGCCGACCGAAATGGGCGAGGATCAGCACCTTGGCGCCGCGATCGGCCAGTTCCAGGATGGTCGGCATCGCCGCGCGCAGACGGGTGTCGTCGCTGACCGAACCATCCTGCATCGGCACGTTCAGATCCTCGCGCACCAGCACCACCTTGCCGGTGATGTCGCCCATGTCGTCGAGTGTCTTGAACGGCTTTGCCATGATCGCTCCTAGAATTTGGAATTATATCAGAAGAAAAACCCCGCCGGTTGGTCCGGCGGGGTTGAGAAGGCTTAGAGGAACTTCGCCATGACACCCGAGGTGTCGATCATGCGGTTCGAGAAGCCCCATTCATTGTCGTACCAGCTGAGCACGCGGACCAGATTGCCCTCGATCACGGCCGTTTCCAGGCTGTCGACGGTCGAGCTGCGCGGATCGCCGTTGTAATCGATCGAGACCAGCGGTTCGTCCGAATAGCCCAGGATCCCCTTGAGCGGGCCGGATTCCGACGCCTCCTTGAGCAGGCCGTTGACTTCCTCGACCGTGGTGGCGCGGCTGGGGATAAACTTCAGGTCGACGACCGAGACGTTCGGGGTCGGCACGCGGACCGACGAACCGTCCAGCTTGCCCTTGAGCGCGGGCAGAACCTCACCCACGGCGCGGGCGGCACCGGTGGTGGTCGGGATCATCGACAGGGCAGCGGCGCGGGCGCGACGCATGTCCTTGTGGATCTGGTCCAGCGTGTTCTGGTCGTTGGTGTAGCTGTGGATCGTGGTCATGAAGCCGCGTTCGATGCCGATCGAATCGTTCAGCACCTTGGCAAGCGGCGCCAGGCAGTTGGTGGTGCAGCTGGCGTTCGAGATGATGATGTCGTCGGCGGTCAGCTCGTCATGGTTGACACCGAAGACGACAGTCTTGTCGACGTTGGTGCCCGGTGCCGAGATGACGACGCGCTTGGCGCCGGCGGTCAGGTGGGCGCCGGCCTTGTCCTTGCTGGTGAAGATGCCGGTGCATTCCAGGGCGATTTCGACGCCCAGTTCGGCGTGCGGCAGGTTGGCGGGATCGCGCTCTGCCGTCACCTTGATCTTCTTGCCGTCGACCACCAGGAAATCGCCGTCGACGCTGACTTCGCCGGCCCAGTTGCCATGGACCGAGTCGCGCTTGAACAGCAGGGCATTGGCCTTGGCATCGCCCAGGTCGTTGATGCTCACCAGTTCCAGATCATGGTCGGTGCGCGAGAGGATGGCGCGCGCCACCAGACGACCGATGCGGCCGAAACCGTTGATTGCTACCTTCGTTGCCACTGCACTTGTCTCCCGGTTTGCGTGTAGGTCTTGGGCTCAGGCGCCGAGCGCGGCCTTGATCTGCGGAGCGATCTTGGCGGCGGTCAGGCCGAAATGGTCGTAGAGGACTTCGGCGGGGGCCGACGCGCCGAAGCTGTCGATGCCGAAGCGCAGGCCGTCAAGGCCGGTATAGCGTTCCCAGCCGAAGGTGGTGCCGGCCTCGATCGAGGCGCGCAGCACGCCGGCGGGCAGGATGTCGGCCTTATAGGCGGCGTCCTGCGCGTCAAAATGCGCCCAGCTGGGCATCGAGACGACGTCGGCGCCGATGCCCTGTTCTTCCAGCGCCTTGGCGGTGGCGACGGCGATCTCGACTTCCGAACCGGTGGCGAGCAGCACGACCTTGCGATCGGCGGTCGCGGCGACCAGGCGATAGGCGCCCTTGGCCGACAGATTCTCGCTCTTCTCCAGGCGCAACTGCGGCAGGTTCTGACGGGTCAGGGCGAGGACCGACGGGCCGGTCGCATCCTTCAGTGCCAGTTCCCAGCATTCCGCCGTCTCGACGATGTCGGCCGGGCGATAGACGTCGAGGTTCGGGATCATGCGCATCGACATGACATGCTCGATCGGCTGGTGGGTCGGGCCGTCTTCGCCCAGACCGATCGAGTCATGGGTGAGGACGTGGATCACGCGCTGCTCCTGCAGCGCAGCGAGGCGGATGCCGGCGCGCATATAGTCGGAGAAGACCAGGAAGGTGCCGCCATAGGGGATCACGCCGCCATGCAGCGCCATGCCGTTCATCGCGCAGGCCATGCCGAATTCGCGGATGCCATAATAGACATAGCGGCCCGAATAATCGTCACGGGTCAGCGGGCCGGTCGACTTGGTCTTGGTGTTGTTCGAGCCGGTAAGGTCGGCCGAGCCGCCGACGGTTTCGGGCAGCAGATCGTTGATCGCGCCCAGCGCCAGTTCGCTGGCCTTGCGGGTGGCGACCTTCTGCGGGTTGGCGATCAGGCTGTCGATATAGGCGTCCAGCGAGAAGCCGGCCGGCAGTTCGCCCGCCATGCGGCGCGAAAATTCAGCGCCTTCCGCGGCATTTGCCAGGCGGCCTTCCCATGCAGCGCGAACATCACCGCCCTTGGCACCGATCGCCTTCCAGGCGGCGTCGATGTCGGCGGGAACCACGAAGGGTTCGGCGGTCCAGCCGAGGAACTCGCGGGCGGCGGCGACTTCGGCCTCGCCCAGCGCCGAACCATGGACGCCCGAGGTGCCGGCCTTGTTCGGCGCGCCATAACCGATCTTGGTGGCGCAGGCGATCAGCGAGGGACGCGGATCGGCCAGCGCTTCGTCGATGGCGCGGCGGACATCGGCAACGTCATGGCCGTCGCACGACACGACATGCCAGCCGGTGGCGGCATAGCGGGCGCGGACATCTTCGTTGCTCGACAGGTTGACGGCGCCGTCGATGGTGATCTTGTTATCGTCCCACAGCACGATCAGGCGCGAGAGGTTGAGGTGACCGGCAAGGCCGATCGCCTCATGGTTGATGCCTTCCATCAGGCAGCCGTCGCCAGCGATCACCCAGGTGCGGTGATCGACCAGATCGTCACCGAACTCGGCGTTCAGGTGACGCTCGGCAATCGCCATGCCGACGGCGGTGGCGAGGCCCGAACCCAGCGGGCCGGTGGTCGCTTCGACCCCTGCCAGCTCGAAATTCTCCGGGTGGCCGGCGCAGGGGCTGCTGAGCTGACGGAAGTTGCGAATGTCTTCCATCGTCGGGCTGGCATAGCCGGTGAGGTTCAGCAGCGAGTAGATCAGCATCGAGCCATGGCCGGCCGACAGCACGAAGCGGTCGCGGTCGGCCCATTTCGGCGCAGCCGGATCGAACTTCACATAATCCTTGAACAGCACGGTGGCGACATCGGCCATGCCCATCGGCATGCCGGGATGGCCGCTGTTGGCAGCCTGCACGGCGTCCATGGAAAGCGCCCGGATGGCGTTGGCGAGCTGCGTGTCGGAAACGGTCATAGCGGGAAGATGTCTTTCATGACTGGCATGGAATGCCCGCGCGAACGGGCGAGTCGATTTGGGTTCCCTTTGTCGCGTCAATCCCCATGCGTCAACCGCAGGCGGGGCGTGGTGCGCGGCAAGCCGTCCAAACAGCGCTTTTGCAAGGCGAAAACATTGGCTATGCAGAAAATATGGCAAGCGACCGCATGATGCAGGCGATCGGCACGCTGGAGCGCGCGATCAGTCGGCTTGAACAGAATGTGGCCAGCCTTTCGCAGGCTGTCCCCCACGCCAATTCCGGCATCGACCAGATGGCCGCCCAGGCGGCATTGCAATCGCTGGACGATCTGATCGGGGAATTGCGGGGGCGCACCGATGGCTGAAATCATGCTGCAGATCGCCGGCCGCCCCTATCAGCTGCGCTGCCGCGATGGCGAGGAAGCGCATATGGCGCATCTGGCCCAGATCATCGAGGACAAGGCCTATCAGGCGCAGCGCAGCACGCCGGGGCTGACCGAGGTGCGCACCTTGCTGTTCGCGGCGCTGTTCATGGCGGACGAACTCAACGAACTGAAGCGCGCCGCGGCGGGCCGGCAGGAGCAATTGGCGCTGGACGGCGATGACGAGCCGGCCGCCCGCGCGGTCGAGGCTTTGGCTGCGCGCGTAGAAAAGCTGAGCGAGGCTCTTGCCGCCCGCGCCGCCGACGCCTAGATTGGCGGCGACGGGCACTGCCTGGTGCGAGCTTTAGCGAACATCCCTGAGGCGATAATCACATCCACGGGGGCTGTCCCTGGGCGGGCTCTGGCCCGATCTACATGGTCCCCACCTGACGTTGAGGCGTCAGAGGATATTCCAGCAAACGGCCAAGGCGGTCCCGTCACCCCTCCCCTACCAGCAAAGGCACCCCATGCCCGACGACAGTGATGCCGCCGACAAGTCGACCCTGCGCGCGATCGCCCGGCAGCGGCGGCGCAACTTCGTCGCCTCGCTCGACGCGCTGACCCACAGGCTGGCGTTCAAGGCCGTCCCCTCCCCGCTCGCCCAGCGCATCGCCGACGCGCAGGTGATCGCGCTCTACATGGCGCTGGATGACGAGGCGCCGGCGCAGCGTCTGGCCCCGCAACTGGGCGTGATGGGCAAGCAGGTGGCGTTGCCGCGCGTGCTCGATCGGCTGGGCAGCATGGACTTCCTGCTGTGGCGGCCCGAGGACCAGCTGTTCCCCGGCCTGTTCGGCACCAGCCATCCCGAACCGTCGGGCGGCGCGGTGGCGCCGGATGTCATCATCGCGCCGCTGCTGGGTTTCGACCGGCGAATGAACCGCCTTGGCCAGGGTGGCGGCTATTATGACCGCGCCTTTGCCCGCCATCCCGATGCCTTGCGCGTCGGCCTTGCCTGGTCGGCGCAGGAACTGGATGATGTGCCGGCCGACCCCTGGGATCTGCCGCTCGACATGATCCTGACCGAAACCGCCGTGATCGAGGCAGGCTGAACCCGATGAGCATCGACCCGCGCCATTATCATCAGCCCAGCTGGCGCAAGCCGGCTGGCATGTTCGCGATCCTGGGGCTGATCCTGGGCTGGGCCGTGCTGGTCGGCAGCCTGTCGCCGCTGATCGGCCAGTTGCCGATGTGGGGCCAGGTGCCGGTCTATATTTTCCTGGGCCTGATCTGGATCTGTATCCTGCCGCTGCGGCGGCTGCTCGCCTGGATGGAAACGGGGCGCTGGCGTCAGGGTTAATCCCGATGCCCAGCCCATGGCGTTTCGCCTTATCCCTGAGCGTTAGGCGACCATAGCGGACGCATCGCGGCCATGCGCGATGCAGGCGGCTCGCCGGAAACGGGGGCAACGGCATGTCCATGCGCCAGTCACCAGCATCGGCCGCCCATGCCGCGGACGGCTCCCTTCGATCATCCTGCATTCTCCGGGCGGCGCCACCCCGCACCGGTCCCAAGCCATGTCCGGTGGCAGGCGCACAGTGCAACAGGAGGCGTTGATGGTTCCATTGAGCAAGCGGTTGTTTGCCGAATGTTTCGGTACATTCTGGCTGGTGTTCGGCGGGTGCGGCAGCGCCGTGCTGGCGGCGGCCTTTCCCGATGTCGGCATCGGCCTGCTGGGCGTGGCCCTGGCCTTCGGCCTCACGGTGCTGACCATGGCCTTTTCCATCGGCCATATTTCGGGCTGCCACCTCAATCCGGCGGTAACGATCGGCCTGTGGGCCGGCGGGCGCTTCCCGGCCCGCGACATCGCCCCCTATATCGTCGTGCAACTGGTGGGCGCGGTGATCGCAGCCGCCCTGCTGCTGTTCATCGCCAGCGGCCAGCCGGGCTATGAGCTGGCGCCCAACGGCCTGGCGGTCAACGGCTATGGCCTGCATTCGCCGGGCGGCTACACGCTCTCATCGGGACTGGCGATCGAGATGGTGCTGACCTTCGGCTTCCTGAGCGTCATCCTGGGCGCGACCGACAGCCGCGCGCCCGCGGGCTTTGCCCCGATCGCGATCGGCCTGGCGCTGACGCTGATCCACCTGATCAGCATCCCGGTCACGAACACGTCGGTCAATCCGGCACGCAGCACCGGCCCAGCCCTGCTGGTCGGCGGACTGGCGCTGCATCAGCTCTGGCTGTTCTGGGTGGCGCCGATCATCGGCGCGCTGGCCGCCGGCGGCGTCTATCGCTGGCTCGCCAACGAACCGCTGCCGCCGCATGTGACCGGCGAGCATCTCTGAGAGACGAATCGTCACGGGCCGATGCCGTTGGTGTCGGCCCGCTGGCCTGTATCGATGTGAGGAAAAAGGATCGCCTGGCGATCGGATCACTTCGAGAATGAAGTGGCGCGAGTGACGGGGCTCGAACCCGCGACCTCCGGCGTGACAGGCCGGCGCTCTAACCAACTGAGCTACACCCGCGCAGGGCGGCATCCTATCGTGACCCATGGCCACCAGATGATGCAAATCTGTTTACCTTCCGACTTTCCGGTCAGGGAAAGTGGCGCGAGTGACGGGGCTCGAACCCGCGACCTCCGGCGTGACAGGCCGGCGCTCTAACCAACTGAGCTACACCCGCGTTCGGTGTGGGCGGCCGTCTATGCGGGTCCGGCCAAGCTGTCAACCGTCCTCGCCATCAGTTTCTTCACTTGTTGCATTTTCTTTGCGACGGCTGACCGTCAGCGTCCCCTGCTCGAACAGGAAACCGGCGATATCCGGGGTGCCGGCGGCGGCCACGACGGTCTGCACGATGATGAGCAACGGCACGCCGAGCAGCGCGCCGGGCGTGCCCCAGACCCAGCCCCAGAAGGTCAGCGAGACGAGAATCAGCAGCGGGTTCATCGTCAGGCGACGGCCAAGGATGGTGGGCGTGATGACATTGGCCTCCACCAGATGGAAGCCAATCTGGAGAAAGGCGGGCAGCAGCGCCGTCCAGACATCGTCGAACACCATGAGGCCGCCCAGCGCCAGCAGCACGGCGGCCAGCATCGGCCCGAAATAGGGAATGAAGTTGAGCAATGCGACGATGCCGCCCCACATCCAGGGCGATGGCATGCCGATCAGCCACAGCGCCAGCGCCACGGCGAGGCCGAGGCACAGGTTGATGGTGGCGATCGTCATCACATAGGCGGAGGTTGCGTCGACCACATTCTGGATCACCCGCGCGACCGCCATCGCGCCGTCGAAACTGCCCCGGCTGTTGATCGTGCGACGGCGCAGCCGGGTCCAGCCGGCAAGGAAGAAATAGATGATGAGCAGCGCGAACACCATCTGGATGATCGCCGACGGGGCTGAGGCGGCCGCGAACTGCAGCAGCGATCCGGGCGTTTCCACCGCCGCCCGGTGCGCGACCGATGCCGGACCCGCGACCAGCATCTGGACGGTTTCGTCGACGAATCGCTGGGCCTGTGAATAGAAATCGATGAGCGGCGCCAGCGTCGCCTGAATCTTGGGCAGGCGCTGGGGCAGGATGCGGAACCAGTCGGTCGCCGGCACCACGATCAGCACCAGCGCGGTGTTGGCGACGCTGAGGAAGGCGATGACCGCCAGCAGCGCCGACAGGCCCGAGGGCAGCCCGCGCCGCTCCAGCCATTCGAGCAGCGGCACCAGCGCGATCGCGATCACCAGCGCGGCGGTCAGCGGCAGGAAGAACTCCGCGCCCGCGCGCAAGGCGAAGGGCAAGGCCAGCAACAGGCCGACGCCCGAGGACAAGGCGATCGACGCCAGCAAACGGTCGCGCCGCCGATTGACTTCCAGTTCCTCGTTGGTGGTCACGCCCTATCCGTCCCCTGTACAGCAGCCCTGCCGCTCTGCACCCGGCGCTGCGGCCGGTCAAATGCCATCAGCGAGTCGCATCAGGAAGACGGCAAACAGGGGCTTAACCAAATATTGGGGAGACTGGCCGTAAGAGATGCGGACATTCGATAAGGGGGATATCGCATGGCAAGAAGGTTGATCGCGGGACTGGGCCTGATCGCAGGCATGACCGCATCCTGGCAGGCCGGGGCGCAGGACATGCGGCTCGACAGCCGGACCTTCGTCGAACGGGTGCAGACCGACATTAATGGCCGCCCGCGCCGCACCATCGCCAATGCCGAACGCGCCATGTCGGGCGACCAGTTGATCGTCGTGGTCGACTGGCGCCATGAAGGCATCCGGACGGCCCATGGGCTGACCGTGGTTCGCCAGGTGCCGCGCGGCACCCTGCTCGACCTGACCGATCCCGCCATGCAGGCATCGGTCGATGGCGGCGCCCATTGGGGCCGACTGGAGCAATTATGGCTGCCGACGCCGCTGGGCGGTGTCCGCCGCGCCACGCCCGAGGATATCACCCATATACGCTGGCGCCTGCCCGACAGCGTGGCGCCGGGACAATCGGGGCGGCTGACCTATCGGGCGCAGGTGCGCTGACGCCGGTGGGACCGGAGCGACAAAGGCCGCCCCGATCCCGCGCAATCACCCCTCGAACAGCAGGACCGGCGTTTCCAGCAGCTTGCGCACGGCCTGGACGAAGCTCGCCGCGTCCCAGCCGTCGACCACGCGATGGTCGCAGCTGATCGACAGGTTCATCAGCTTTGCCGCGACGATCTCCTTACCCCGGAACATGGGGCGCTCGATCACGCGGTTGGGGCCGATGATCGCCACTTCGGGCCGGTTGATGACCGGGGTGGTGGCGATGCCGCCGAGCGGGCCGAGCGAGGTCAGGGTCAGGGTGGAGCCCGACAGTTCGGCCGATGTCGCCTTGCCGCTGCGCGCGGCGTCGGCGAGGCGGCGGATCTCGGTCGCCAGCTGCCAGACATTTCTGTCCTGCGCGTCGCGGATCACCGGCACCATCAGCCCCGCGTCGGTCTGCGTCGCCATGCCGAGGTGAACGGCGCCATGGCGCGTCACCACGCCCGCTTCGTCATCATAACGGGCATTGAGCATCGGGAAGTCGGGCAGCGTCCTGCAGATCGCCACGATCAGCAGCGGCAGCATGGTGAGCTTGGGCCGATCGCCGCGATGGGCGTTGAGCTGCGCCCGCGCCTCCTCCAGCGCGGTGACGTCGATTTCCTCGACATAGGTAAAGTGCGGGATGTGACGCTTGGACGCGGCCATATTCTCGGCAATGCGGCGGCGCATGCCGATCACCTTCACCTGTTCGTCGGCGCGCGGTGCCGTGCGGCCGGCCGGGCGATAGCCCTGCCCCGAACCGTAGAGCAGATAGGCGTCGAGGTCGGCATGGCGGATATGGTCGCCATTGGGCTTCACCAGCGCGAGGTCGATGCCCAGTTCCCTGGCGCGCGCACGGACGGCTGGGGAGGCAAGGATGGGGCTATCCTCCCCGGCACGGGGAGGGGGACCAGCCGCAGGCTGGTGGAGGGGGCTGTCCGCTTTCGCAAGCTGGGGCGTGATGGCCGGTTCTTCGACGGGCGCGTCCAGCGGCGCCCCCCTTCCACCATTCGCTTCGCGAACGGTCCCCCTCCCCGTATCGGGGAGGAATGGGGTCTCGGCCTCGACCGTTTCGACCGACGGCGCAGGGGCGGCAGCCCCCTCGCCTTCCGTCTCGATCTCCACCAGCATCGATCCGATCGACACCTGATCGCCCGGCTCTCCCGCCAGTCGGACGACGGTGCCCGCGACCGGGCTTTCCATCTCGACCGTCGCCTTGTCGGTCATCATGTCGGCGATCGGCTGGTCTTCCTCGACCCGGTCGCCGACCTGGACGTGCCAGCCGACAATCTCCGCCTGCGCAATGCCTTCGCCGATGTCCGGCAGCTTGAATGTGAAAAGAGCCATGGCGCTCAGTCCTTCATGATCTTGTTGATGGCTTCGCGGATGCGCACGGGGCCGGGGAAATAGGCCCATTCCAGACTGTGCGGATAAGGCGTGTCGAAGCCGGTGACGCGCTCGATCGGCGCTTCGAGATGGTAGAAGCAGCGTTCCTGCACCAGCGCCGACAGTTCGGCGCCAAAGCCGCTGGTCCGCGTCGCCTCATGCACGATCAGGCAGCGGCCGGTCTTCCTGACCGAGGCCTCGATCGTCTCGATGTCGAGCGGCACCAGGCTGCGCAGGTCGACGATCTCGGCATCGATGCCCAGCTTCGCCACGGTATTTTCGACGACATGGACCATCGTGCCATAGCAGAGGATGGTCAGCGCCTCGCCGGGTCGGGCGATCCGCGCCTTGCCGAGATCAATGCGATAATAGCCCTGCGGCACCTGCGCATCTGCATGGCCCGCCCAGCTCTTGGCCGGCGTGTCATAATGGCCGTCGAACGGGCCGTTATAGATGCGCTTGGGCTCGAAGAAGATGACCGGGTCATTATCCTCGATCGCCGCGATCAGCAGGCCCTTGGCATCATAGGGGGTGGACGGGATCACCGTCTTGACCCCGGACACATGGGTGAAGATGCCTTCCGGGCTCTGGCTGTGGGTCTGGCCGCCAAAGATGCCGCCGCCAAATGGCGAGCGCACCGTCATCGGCGAGATGAACTCGCCGGCCGAACGATAGCGCAACCGCGCCGCCTCGCTGACGAGCTGGTCGAGCGCGGGGTAGATATAGTCGGCGAACTGGATTTCGGGCACCGGCCGCAGGCCATAGGCACCCATGCCGACCGCGACGCCGATGATGCCGCATTCGGTGATCGGCGTATCGAACACCCGGTTCTTGCCATATTTCTGCTGCAGGCCGGCGGTGGCGCGGAACACGCCGCCGAAATAGCCGACATCCTCGCCCATCACCACGACGTCGGGGTCGCGGCCCATCATCACGTCCAGCGCGCTGTTGATCGCCTGGATCATGTTCATCTGCTGGGTGTCAGCCACAGCCTCCATCACATCATCTGCCATGATGCGAATCCTCTCCATTCGTCATGCCAGCGTAGGCTGGCATCTCATTTTTCTTCGTGCTGCCCTTCAGAAGAAGGGAGATCCCAGCCTTCGCTGGGATGACGGAACTGGTGGACGCAGGCGCCCTCACAGCCCTGCCGCCTTCCATTCGTCGAGCATCTGCTGCTGCTGTTCTTTCAGGTGCCAGGGCATGTCCTCGAACACGTCCTGGAACATGCTTTCCATCGGATGGTGGAGGCCATGGCCCAATATGCCGTTCTTTTCCGCCTCGCGCGCGGCGTCGCGGACCATCTCGGCCAGTTCCTGGTCCATCGCGGCGTGCCGCTCCTCGTCCCAGATGCCCAGCGTGATGCAATGCTGTTTCAGCCGCGCGATCGGGTCGCCGAGCGGCCATTTGCTGCTTTCCTCGGCCGAGCGATAGGCGGTCGGATCATCCGACGTGCTGTGCCCTTCAACGCGATAGGTGAAATGTTCGATCAGCGTCGGGCCGCCATTGGCGCGGGCACGGTCGGCGGCCCAGCGGGTGGCGGCATAGACGGCCAGCACGTCATTGCCGTCGACGCGCAGCCCGGCGATGCCATAGCCGATCGCGCGGGCGGCGAAGGTGGTCGCCTCCGCCCCGGCAAAGCCGGAGAAGCTGCTGATCGCCCACTGGTTGTTCACCACATTCATGATGACCGGGGCGCGATAGACGCTGGCGAAGGTGCAGGCCGAATGGAAGTCGCCCTCCGCGGTCGAGCCCTCGCCGCACCAGGTGGCGGCGATGCGGGTATCGCCCTTGGCCGCGCTCGCCATCGCCCAGCCAACGGCCTGGGGATATTGGGTGGTGAGGTTGCCGGAGATGGAGAAGAAGCCGGCCTCGCGCGCCGAATACATGATCGGCAGCTGGCGGCCCTTCATCCGGTCGCCCTTGTTGGAATAGATCTGGTTCATCATGTCGACGATGGACCAGTCGCGCGCGATCAATATGCCCTGCTGCCGATAGGACGGAAAACACATGTCGTCGCGTGACAAGGCGAGCGCTGCGCCGATCGACACCGCCTCCTCGCCGGTCGACTTCATGTAGAAGCTGGTCTTGCCCTGGCGCTGGGCGCGGAACATGCGGCCGTCAAAGGCGCGGGTCAGCGCCATGTAGCGCAGCATCCGCAGCAGCGTGTCGGCCGGCAGCTTGGGATCCCAGGCGCCGACCGCATGGCCATCCTCATCCAGGACGCGGACCAGCCCATAGGCGAAGTCGCGCATCTGCGAAGGATGGGTCGCCTCGTCCGGGCGCGGTGCCGCGTCGGCCGCGGGAATGTCGAAATGGGTGAAGTCCGCGCTTTCACCGGGCCGCGCGGGCGGCTCGGGCACATGCAGCTGCAACGGCGGCAGGTTGCGTCCCTGCCCGTCCGTCACAGCGCCGGATTCGATCGAATCGGTCATCCTGCCTCCTATTGTGCGTTGCAATAATATTGCTTGTGGCAATTATTATATTTCAACGCCGCGCAAGGCAAGCCTTACTGACCCAATTCCTTTTCGCCTGTCGCCTTCGCTGTCACCTTAAACAGCGACGGGCGCGGAAATATGGGCCTGCGGCGCATAATCCTGCACCTCGAAATCCTCGATCCCATAGTCGAAAATGCTCGAAGGCCGGCGATTGATCCGCAGCTTCGGCGCACCCGCCGGGGTGCGGCTGATCTGCTCCTCCACCAGATCGGCATGGTTGAGGTAGAGATGAACGTCGCCACCCTGCCAGACCACCTCGCCCGGCTCCAGATCGCATTGCTGGGCCAGCATCCGGGTAATCATCGACAGGCCGAAGATGTTGAAGGCAAAGCCCAATCCCAGGTCACAGCTGCGTTGGAAGAGCAGGCCGTTGAGGCGGCCGTCGGACACCTGGAACTGATAGGTCATGTGGCAGGGCGGCAAGGCCATCTGCGCGACTTCCGCGACATTCCAGCCGGTGAAGAGCAGGCGGCGCGAACCGGGATTGGTGCGAATCGCATCGACCAGCGCGGCGATCTGGTTGTGGCCCTGCGCCGCCCGGCGGAACAGGCCGTCGCCGGCCGGCTCGTAGCGCGGCCAGTTCACCCATTGGGCGCCATAGACCGGGCCGAGATCGCCCCATTGCCGGGCAAAGGCTTCATCCTCGATGATTCGCGCCTCGAACGCGTCGCGGTCGATATCCTCGCCGGTCGCCTTGCGGTAACTGTCGAGCGGCCAGTCGGTCCAGATATGGACATTCTGCTTCACCAGTTCGCGGATATTGGTGTCGCCGGTCAGGAACCACAGCATCTCGCGCGCCGCGACCTTCCAATAGACCCGCTTGGTCGTGAGCAGCGGCACCGCGTCGTCCGCCAGCGAGAATCGCAGGGTCGCGCCCAGGATCGATCGGGTGCCGACGCCGGTGCGATCAATCCGCTCGTCGCCATGGCGCCAGATATGGCGCATCAGGTCGAGATATTGCTCTTCATAATGGGGCGGTTGCGGCGACATGGCGTGCAAGGTCGATGATCCTGGGATGGGAATGTATCTGGGCGTCCCGTCCATGTAGCATCCCCCCTGCCCCGCTGTCCCGACCAAAGGTCGCGCCATAACGGATGCGACTACCATCCCGGCCCGCTGCGTTCCGCCACTACGGATCATTCCGCGTCTCCACTCCCGGCCCATTGCTGACAGGCTGCGTGCCCAGGGGGTGCGATGCTGACATTGATGATTCTCGACGAGGACGGCCAACCGCGCGACCGGCTGCACCCCGATGGCAACTGGCCCTGCCTGGTCGCCCATCTGCTGGCCAGCGATGCCCGGCGGGTCATCCTGCACCAGCAGCGGGGCACGGCGGCACCGCAGCCGGTCGACATCGCCCTGACCCGCAGCCTGCACCGCCGGCTGCGGGCGCTCGACATCCACCTCGCCGATCATCGGATCGACACGCCGACCGGCTGTTTCAGCTTCCGCGACGCAGGCCTTTTGTAGAATTTTCAAAAAAGCGCATCAGGTGGCTTGCCAGCCCTCAAACCCCTCTCTATAGGCGCACTCCTGCCTTACGGGGCCGCCCCAAAAGCGGCTTCGGCACCGGTCGGGGAATAGCTCAGCCTGGTAGAGCACTGTCTTCGGGAGGCAGGGGCCGGAGGTTCGAATCCTCTTTCCCCGACCAACTTATTCGCCCGGACTTCGGTTCGGGACGGTAAGCAGAAAAACCCCGGACTTCCATCGGAAGTCCGGGGTTTTTGCGTTCTGTTTCCTTGCAATGCCCGTCGAACCGCAGACCGACCGAGGGCATACCGAACCTGGTTCGGCATGCCCCCTGTCCTGACTTCAAGAGCCTATCACCCCTAGGCCGTAAACTCATAAAAAGCCTTGAGGATTGGCGATTGGCGTGATTCAGAGGCCTCCAGAGTTGGAGGGCTTGATGGCACGGCGGCGGTACGAACTGACAGATCGGGAATGGGCGATTATCGAG
>NZ_NOIW01000041.1:0-43721 GCF_002708645.1 Sphingobium sp. IP1 | reverse complement strand
CCGTCGAAGTGACCAAGATTCAGTCGGACAATGCGATCGCCGCCGCGGAAAAGCAGCCCAAGATGCTGGCTGCGCTGCAGTCGAAGGGCATTCCGCCTGAAAAGTTCAACGCCATCGGCCAGGCTGCGGCCGCCGACCCGGCCCTGCAGCAGCGGATTCAGGCTGCCGCCGGTACGCCGGCACCGGCCGCGCCCGCCAGCCCGGCGACCCCGGCTGATCCGGCAACCCCGCCGCAGCAATAAGCATATTTGCCATGGGAATGGCGGGTTCTCCCTTGCCCGCCATTCCCGATCTGCGATCCGGTTCCCCAGATCGTTGAAAATAAAGAGGGTGACCATGGCGGCCCCGCCTGTCTATGGTCCCGGCCATGCATGAACAGGCCCTTGTAATCGCGCTGATCGGCATATTGGGCATCGGCGCCCAATGGATTGCCTGGCGCACCGGCTGGCCCGCCATCGCCCTGATGCTCGCCGCCGGCGTCATCGGTGGCCCGGTGACCGGCCTTATCGATCCCAAGCTCACTTTTGGCGAACTGCTCGAACCCATGGTGTCGGTGGCAGTCGCCCTGATCCTGTTCGAAGGCGGGCTCAGCCTCAATTTCCGCGAATTGCGCAAGACCGACGGCGCCGTCACCCGGCTGGTGGTGCTGGGTGCGCCGATCGGATGGGTGCTGGGCGCGCTAGCCCTTTATTATGTCGCGGGCCTCGTCTGGCCGGTGGCGATCCTGTTCGCGGGCATTCTTGTGGTGACCGGGCCGACCGTGGTGCTGCCGCTGCTGCGCCAGTCCAACGTCGCCGCCCGGCCGCGCGCCATCCTCAAATGGGAAGCGATCGTCAATGATCCGGTCGGCGCGCTGCTCGGCCTTGCCACCTATGAATATCTGCGCCGGTCGAGCGAGGGCAGCACGCTGGCGGCCGTCATCCTGTCGCTGGTCGCGGCCGCGATCATCGCCGGCCTGATCGGCTGGCTTGCCGCCCGCGCGATCGGCTGGGCGTTCCAGCGCGGCCATGTGCCGGAATATCTGAAAGCGCCGATCCTGCTGGTCGCGGTGATCGGCGTCTTCGTTCTCTCCAACCTCATCCAGGCGGAAACCGGCCTCGTCACCGTGACGGTGATGGGCGTGGCGCTTGCCAACATGAAATTCGATTCCCTGCGCGACATCCAGCCGTTCAAGGAAAATGTCACCGTCCTGCTGATCTCCGGCGTGTTCGTGATCCTGTCGGCTTCACTCGACCTTGATGTGCTGCGCCAGTTCGAATGGCGCTTCCTCGCCTATCTGCTGGTGCTGCTGTTCGTCGTCCGCCCGGCGACGGTGCTGCTCAGCCTCGCTTTCTCGCCGGTGCCCTGGAACGAGCGATTGCTGGTCGCCTGGATCGCCCCGCGCGGTATCGTCGCGGTCGCCATTTCCGGCTTGTTCGCGCTGCGTCTCGATCGGCTGGGCTATGGCGACGGCGCGATCCTCGTCACCCTGTCCTTCTCGATCGTGGTTGCGACCATCCTGTTCCATGGCTTCTCGATCAAGCCGGTCGCCCGGCTGCTCAAGGTCACGGGCGCGCAGGACAAGGGCCTGCTGCTGGTCGGCGCCACCCCCTTCAGCCTCAGCCTTGCCGCCCAGTTGCGCCAGCTGGAGGTGCCGGTGATGATTGCCGACAATAGCTGGCAGCGGCTGGCGCCCGCCCGCCATGGCGGCATCCCGACCTATCATGGCGAGATATTGGCGGAGGCGACCGAGGAACGGCTCGACCTCGCCCAGTTCCAAGTGCTCGCCGCCACGTCGGAGAATGAGGCCTATAACGCGCTCGTCTGCAACGAGTTTGCGCCCGAAGTGGGCCGCGACAATGTCTATCAGCTGGGCGACGCCAGCGACGATCATGATCCGCGCGCGCTGCCGGAATCGCTTCGTGGCCGCGCGTTGTTCGACTCCGGCCTGGGCGTCGAGGAAATCATGATCCGTGAGGATGCCGGCTGGACCTTCCGCAAGACGCGGATCAGCGACCAGTTCGATTTCGAGGCGGCCAAGGCCGACCTGCCGGCCGATGCCGATATGCTGCTGCTGCTCCGCAAGAACGGCACGATGCGCTTCTTCACCCATGCGTCGCGACCGACGCCACAGCCGGGCGACACCATCCTGTCCTATGTGCCGCCCGCATCAAAGACCCGCAAGAAACCGGAAGGAGAGGAGGAATGAGGAGGCTCGCCCCCGCGCTGGCCCTGTGCGTCATGCTGGCGGCCTGTGATCGGCCCGCAGGCAATGCTGTTGATAACGTAGCCAACGCAGCCAATGCGTCCGGCAATGATATGGCCGCGAACGAGGCGGATAATGTCGCCGAGCCGGTCCGTTCGATCCTGCGCCCCGAAGTGGCCGAACCCGAAGCGCCGAAGATCGAACCGCTCGACGCCACCATCGCTTTCGGCACGTCCGGGCTGAAGCTGGACGACGCGGCGCGTGCGGCGCTCGATACGCTGGTCGAAACCCCGGCGATCAAGACCGGCGGGGCGATCACGCTGCGCGGCCATAGCGACAGCAAGGGCAATGACGGCGACAATCGCGTAGCCTCCCGCATCCGGGCCGAGGCGGTCGAGGCCTATCTGGTCGAAAAGGGCATCGCCAAGGATCGCATCAGCCTGATCGCGCTGGGCGAAACCCGGCCGGTCGTGCCCAATGCCAAAGAGGATGGCAGCGACGATCCCGAAGGTCGGGCGAAGAATCGCCGGGTGAACATTCATGTCGCGGTGCCCACGGTCGTTGTGCCGACGGCGGCCGTGCTGCCCAGCATCTCGCCGGTGGATCGCAAGGACAAGCCATAGCCTTGGCCGCCGATCGGGCGTAGGGGACGCCGATGACCTCTCCTGTCTGGCACCCCTTCACCCAGCATGGCCTCAATGAGCCCATTCCCCATGTCGTCCGGGCGGAGGGCGCGACTCTCCATCTGGCCGATGGTAGCAGCCTGGTTGATGGCATTTCCAGCTGGTGGGTGACGACCCATGGCCATTGCCATCCGCGCATTGCAGCTGCCATCGCGCGCCAGGCCGGGCAGCTCGATCAGCTGATCTTCGCGGGCTACACCCATGAACCGGCCGAGGCAGTGGCACGGGGCCTGGTCGATCTCATGCCACAGACTCCGGGACGCGATCCCCTGGCCCATGTCTTCTTTTCCGACAGCGGGTCGACCGCGGTGGAAGTCGCGCTCAAGATGGCGCTCGGCTATTGGCATAATCGCGCGCTCGACGGGCTGGGCGAGGCCCGCAGCCGCATCCTCGTCCTTGAACATAGCTATCATGGCGACACGATCGGCGCGATGTCGATCGGCGAACGCGGCGTCTATAATGCCGCCTGGCAGCCCTTGCTGTTCGACGTCGGCACCATACCCTTCCCGCATCCCGGTCGCGAGCAGGAGACGCTTGCCGCACTGGAGGCGGCTTGTGCGCAGCAGCCGGCAGCCTTCATCGTCGAGCCGCTGATCCTGGGGGCAGGGGGGATGCTGATCTATCCGCCCCATGTGCTGCGGGCGATGGCCGATATCTGCGCGCGCCACGATGTGCTGTTCATCGCGGACGAGGTGATGACCGGCTGGGGCCGCACCGGCACCCTGTTCGCCTGCGAGCAGGCCGGCGTCGTGCCCGATATCATGGCCGTGGCCAAGGGGATTACCGGCGGCGCCATCCCGCTCGCCGCGACGCTGGCGACCTCGCGCATCTTCGAGGCGCATCGCTCGACCGACCGGGCGCGGCTCTTCTACCATTCGTCCAGTTACACCGCGAACGCGATCGCCTGCGCTGCTGCCGCCGAAAATTTCGCCATCTGGGCTGAAGAGGATGTGCGCGGACGGATTGCTGCGCTGACGCAGGGCATCACCGATCGGCTGGCCTTGCTGGCCGATCACGCCGCCTTTGCCAACCCGCGCCAGATCGGCACGATCATGGCGATCGACCTGGTAGCGGCCGATGCCGGCTACCTCTCTGACCTCGCGCCGCGCCTGCGCGCCTTCTTCCTGGAACGCGGCCTCTTGCTAAGGCCGCTCGGCAACACCATCTATCTCTTGCCGCCCTATTGCATCGATGCGCAGCAGCTCGATGCCGTCTTCGCGGCCCTCGTCGCAGCCGGTGATTATTTCGGTTCTGCGTCCTGACTTCCATTTTCCACGTTTTGGCGCTATGGCGGCGCGATTTTTCGATTCTGGGATATTATGGCCAAAGAAGAACTGCTTGAAATGCGCGGACAGGTTGTGGAGCTTCTCCCCAACGCCATGTTCCGCGTGCGCCTTGAGAATGATCATGAAATTCTCGGCCACACCGCTGGCAAGATGCGCAAGAACCGCATCCGTGTGCTGGTCGGTGACGAAGTGCTGGTCGAACTGACCCCCTACGACCTGACCAAGGGTCGGATCACCTACCGCTTCAAATAAGCCGCATTTTCGATGCGACTCATTCTAGCTTCGGCTTCCCCCAGACGGCGTGACCTTCTGGGGCAGATTGGCGTGCTTCCTGATGCCGTCGATCCTGCGGATATTGATGAAACCCCGCGCAAGGCGGAACTGCCGGCCGCCTATGCGGCGCGTGTCGCCGCCGAAAAGGGCACGCTGGTGGCTGCCCGCCATCCTGGCGCGCTGATCCTGTCGGGCGATACCGTGGTGGCCGCTGGCCGCCGCATTCTGCCCAAGGCGGAAAGCGAGGCGGAGGTCCGCGCCTGTCTCGACCTGCTGTCGGGGCGCCGGCACCGTGTCTACAGCGCCATCACCCTGATCGATGCCGCAGGCGTGGCACGGCACCGCCTGTCCACCAGCATGGTCATCTTCAAGCGGCTGGAGCGCAGCGAGATCGACCGCTATATTGCCAGCGGCGAAGGGCTGGGCAAGGCGGGCGGCTACGCCATTCAGGGCCGTGCCGCGGGCCTCATCCGCAGCATCCAGGGCAGCCATAGCGCGATCATGGGCCTGCCGCTTTACGAAACCCGCACGCTGCTTGAGGCAGCGGGCTATCCACTGGACCCTCGGGATTTCGCGTGAAATGGTACATTTTACGGCTCGGAAATCACGACAAGCAGGTAACTGAACGATGGCCGAATGGCTTTATGAAGAAGGCATTGGCGAGGCCCGTGCCGCGCTGATCGAAAAAGGGCGCATCGTCGAGGCGCTGATCGAGCGCGAGGGCGAGGCTGCCCGCGCCGGGGCCATCCTTCAGGGCCGTCTGGTCCAGACCATCATTCCGCGCAAGCGGGGCGTCGTGCGCCTGATCTCGGGCGAGGAAGTGCTGATCGAGCCGATCCCGCCCAAGGTGGCCGAGGGCGCCAATGTGCTAGTCGAGATCTTCCGCGAGGCGATTGCCGAGGAAGGCCGGGGCAAGCGCGCCA
Source organism: Sphingobium sp. IP1 (assembly GCF_002708645.1). Classification (NCBI taxonomy): domain Bacteria; kingdom Pseudomonadati; phylum Pseudomonadota; class Alphaproteobacteria; order Sphingomonadales; family Sphingobiaceae; genus Sphingobium; species Sphingobium sp. IP1. Next base: position 38,371 of record NZ_NOIW01000041.1, on the reverse strand, counting down.
AGGGCCGCATCGCCCAGCCCGGTTCCAAGGTGCATCCCGGCCCCAGCCTGCTGCAGCGGCTGCGCGCCACCGATGTCGCCATCCGTCCGTGTCCCGCCCATGAGGAGGACCGGCTCGAAGCCCTTGGCTGGAGCGAACTGATGGAGGAAGCGGTAACCGGCGAAGTCGGTGCCGAGGATGCCGCACTGCGCATCTTCCTGACCCCCGCGATGATCCTGATCGACATCGACGGCAGCCTGCCGCCGGCCCAGCTCGGCCCCAAGGGCGCGAAGCTGTCGGCGCAGGCGATCCGTCGCATGGGGCTGGCCGGCTCGATCGGCATCGACCTGCCGACCATGAACAACAAGGACGAACGCATCGTCGCGGCCGCGCAGATCGACAAATATCTGCCGCTGCCGTTCGAGCGGACGGCGGTCAACGGCTTCGGCTTCGTCCAGATCATCCGCCGCCGCGAGCGCGCCAATCTGATGGAACTGCTGCGCGAGGATCCGGTGCTGACCGCCGCGCTGGCGCTGCTGCGCCGGGCCGAACGGCATGGCACCGGCGGCGCAGCGACGATCACCGCCGCGCCGGCGATCATCGACCTGCTGCACAAGCGCGCCGACTGGATCGAACAGCTCGCCCGCCGTCGTGGTGGCGAGGTCACGCTGCGCGCCGATTCCGCGCTGTCGCTGGCGGCCGGTCATGTCGCCTAAGGCCGGCGCCTGCCCGGTTTGCGGCCAGCCGGCACAGCCGGAAACCCGCCCCTTCTGCGGCAAGGGATGCCGCGATCGCGACCTGCTGCAATGGCTGGGCGAGGGGTATCGCGTGCCCGGCATGCCGGGCGACGAAGCCCTGCAAAAAAATGATAATTATGGGCTGGACAGCGAGCCGGATTGACGCCTATAGGCACGCCTCCATCCGGCGGTCACCTCCGCCGAGACCCGATGCCCGGGTAGCTCAGTTGGTAGAGCATGCGATTGAAAATCGCAGTGTCGGCGGTTCGAATCCGTCCCCGGGCACCATTTGTTCCCCTCAGAACATCTCGGAAATGCCCAAGCCGCCTCTAGGAAATGGCGGATTTCTGCGACCTTTTGAGCCTTTTGCTCTCAGGGTGTCCAGTTGCATCTCGCAACCTTTTCTGGCCAAAGTTGGTAGCTATTCTCGCGGGTACCCTGAAGGAGATACCCCATGCTGAGCGCCATGGCCGTGAGCAACGCGAAGCCCATCCACCGTCCATATAAATTATCGGACGGCCGGGGCTTGTATCTGATGGTGATGCCCAATGGGGCGCGCTACTGGCGTTTCTATTACACCTTCCTCAAGAAGCAGAAGACGCTGTCGGTCGGGGTGTATCCCGATGTCTCGCTCGCACTGGCGCGAGAACGGCGGGAAGAGCTGCGCCGCATTCTTGCGTCAGGCGAAGACCCGTCGAGCCGGCGGAAGGCTGATGCCGCTCAGGCGCGGCTGCTTGAAACCGGAACGTTCGACCAGCTTGCAGATGAGTATGTCGCGCGTCTGAAGGCTCGGGGTCGAGCCGAGAAGACGGTCACCAAGAATATCTGGATCCTCGAATACGCACGGCCCGCGCTCGGAAACCAGCTGGTGCGGGATATCTCGACGCCGGAGGTGCTGGAGATCCTGCGCAAGATCGAAGCGCGAGGGCATCACGAAACCGCGATTCGGCTTCGAGGGACACTGAGCACCATCTTTCGCTACGCCATTGCCACCGGCAGGGCGAACAAGGATCCAGCGAGCGAATTGCGTGGGGCGTTGCTGACGCCTAAGGTCAAGCACAGGCCGGCTATCACGGATCCGGCCAAGGTGGGTCCGCTGCTTCGTGCCATCGACGGCTATGACGGCGATGGGGCGGTCCGAATCGCCCTTCAGCTGTCGGCCCACCTGTTCGTTCGACCAGGCGAGCTACGGCTGGCGCAATGGGAGGAGTTTGATCCGGACAGTTGTATCTGGCTCATCCCGGCGAGCCGGACGAAGATGCGTCGTCTTCATAAGGTCCCGCTCTCCCGTCAGGTTCTTGGCCTGTTGGAAAAGCTGGAGGGTATGACCGGGGGCGGTCAGCTCCTGTTTCCCAGCCCGCGATCCGACAAACGCGCGATATCCGACAATACGCTGAATGCAGCGCTTCGCCGGATGGGCTTCAAGCAGGACGAAATGACGGCGCATGGCTTCCGAGCTATGGCGGCGACCTTGCTTAACGAATGCGGCAAATGGCATCCGGATGCCATTGAACGACAGCTGGGCCACATCGAAGGCAATGATGTCCGGCGTGCCTATGTGCGCGGCGAGCATTGGGGCGAACGCGTGCAGATGATGCAATATTGGTCTGATCGCCTTGATCAGCTGCGTTCGACAGAAGCCGGCGTAAGGCGTAAATTTTCTCAAGCTTCTGCAGGCGAGCAGGCGGCTCCGTCACGTGACGGGGATGACGAAAGCATATCGCCTGACTGGCGCTAGGAGTGATGGCCCAGGCCTTATCAATCTATTCTGATGAGTGAGGCTAAAGAGGGCGACTTTCAGCGATGGAAGTCGCCCTTCTATTAAATCGCAGATACTGATTGGGGGAATTGTAGCGTTTGCTTGGCACGCAACGATTGCGGTCGCCAAAACTTGTAAGCGCTGCACGCGCATAAGTCATGATGATGTACCATTATATTTGGCTATGCGATCACGACTAGAAAATTAGCGGTCATGTTCCGACGATTAGCTAAGATTTTTTTCTGTCCGTTATTTTGGTAGGCGATCGAAAGGCAAATTTGACTTGGATGCATGATCTTAGAGCAGTGCGGGTTTGGCTCAAATGATGTGCGAAGAGGCATCGAAATGCCGTCGCGAGACGCAAGAAACGCTGTGCCAGGACTCTATGCTCAAAATGACCAATAAGCGGCTCCGTAAAGCTGCGTGCCAGGCGTTGCGCGATGGACAGGGCAGCGAGGCAGGTTCAGCAACCACCTGGAAAGGTCACAATGAGCATCTCCGTGCGCGAAATGCGATGAAGTCGCTTTTGAGCCATCGTCAATGCACACGCCGCAGACCATGCGAAAAAATGTGTTCCGCCTGATCCAGATTATTGAGGTGGATTAGGTGAAATTGGCGCTCGGAACCCTTCGGCAATTTACGGCTTCCTTAGCGGATAGAACCACTAAGGAGACCCCACATGGCCACGGCCGAATATTCCGATGCCATCGCCCTCCTAAAGGCCGATCATCGCAAGGTTGAAGAGCTTTTCGAGCAGTTCGAGAAAGCTGCGACTGGCAAGAAAAAGGGCGACATCGCCCACCAGATCTGCACCGAACTCAAGATCCATACGCTGATAGAGGAAGAGATTTTCTATCCCGCGTTCGAGGGCAAGATCGAGGCCGATACGCTTGAGGAAGCCTATGTCGAGCATGACGGCGCCAAGGTGCTGATCAACGACATCGAGGCTGGCTCTTGGGACGACAAATTCTACGAGGCCAAGGTCAAGGTGTTGTCTGAGGAGATTAAGCACCATGTCCACGAAGAGGAAATGCGTGGAGAAGGCATGTTTGCGCAATGTCGCGCGACCGATGTCGACCTGATTGTCCTGCGGGATCAGATGCTTGCACGCAAGGAAGAGCTGGTTGTTCAGGCCAAGGCCGCAGGCTTGCCGGCGGCCAAACCGACAGCTGTCAATCTGATCCCCACCTGAGCCGGCATTGCGAAGGGCGCGCGGCCGAACTCGAGCGCTCCAGTGCCGAAAGAGAGCTCGCATCCGACGTTTTTCGCCAACATCCCGAACATATCGAGGAAGAGACCATGCCGAAGTTCGGATATAAGCTGATGACAGAGGAGCATGGGCCAAAAGCGCTCGTGGAAAACGCGATCCGTGCAGAGAATGCGGGGTTTGACTTCGTCTCTATCTCAGATCATTTCCATCCTTGGCTCGAATCCCAGGGGCATGCCCCCTTTGCCTGGAGCGTCCTAGGGGCCATCGCCCATGCGACCGATCGGATCGGCATCGCGACCGGCCTCACCTGCCCGATCCTGCGCTATCATCCTGTCATCGTTGCGCAGGCCGCCGCCACTGTCGCTATCATGAGTGACAATCGCTTCACCCTGGCGGTGGGAGCGGGTGAACGACTGAATGAACATGTTACAGGGGTGCGGTGGCCCTCAGTGCCGGAGAGGCACGACATGCTCGGCGAAGCGATCGATATTCTTCGCCTTCTTTGGGAGGGCGGCGTCCATAGCTGGAAAGGGAAGCATTTCCTTATCGACCATGCCCAGCTCTACGATCTTCCGACCAAACCGATTCCTGTCATCGTTGGCGTTAGCGGTCCAGCGTCTGTCGCTCTTGCCGCGGAAAAAGGTGACGGGATCATGACAACCGCGCCGGAAAGCGATCTGGTAAAAGGCTATGGAGCCAGGGCCGGCAATCGTGGGGCCTGCTATGCGGAGGCAGTCATCGCATATGCATCCAGCGCTGAAAGAGGGTTGGAGATCGCACGCGACAGATTTCGCTTCTCTGCCTTCGATTGGTCGGTCAACAGCGAGATTCCCTCGGTCAAGGGCTTTGAGGCTGCTAGCCAGTATGTCCGACCTGAAGATCTGGCAGCGAAGGTGTCAGCCGGTCCGGACGTTCAGACCCATATTCAGTTGATCTCACAGTATGTGGACGCTGGCTTCGATCATATTGTGCTGACGTGCCCTGGAGACGATCAGGCGGGCTTCATCGAATTTTTCGAGCGCGAGCTCAAACCGTCCCTGCCGCGCTTCGAGCCGTCCGAATGAGGTCGCCCCAGGATCGGGACGTTGGAGGGGCGCTCCATGGGTGTGAACGAGGTGAACTGGCTAGGCATCCCAAAAGCGATTGCATGCACCATCCTCCGCTCATGCCGCCAGTCAACGCTATTTAGGGCAAGGCCCGCCGAGTCGCCACGCCAGGCATATGGATAATAAGCTGTGTCACCTGGTTGTTTGAAAACGGCCTAGCGGCAGAGCCTCAAGGATCTGAGAGGTTTAATGGCCAGTTCGCATCAGACCCGTTTCGTGAAGATCTGTCCCGCCCAGTCCGGCGCGATGAACAACGAGCATGACAGGGTCGCCAGAGCCGAACTTGCCCGAAGGATTGCCCGCCTTGGCGAAGCGACATTCGTCGAACATGACCCGCCAGGATTTTCGGCGTTGGATGATAGTGCGCAGAAGACGCTCTTCATTCCGGCAAGCACGATCGACCTAGCCATGGCGCGGCAACTGGGCATAAGCGATGAGAGCCAGATTTACGGCGGTGTGGTTCCCCATGCCTTCGTGGGAAGCAAGGTCATCACTCATCCGCTTTTCCAAAGCAGTGATGCAGTGCCCGTGGGATGGCACTCGGAACTGGGCGCTGCGCTCGCGCCTCATGTTCTCTCCGGCTGGTCAGCTTTCAGTGTGGATGCTGTGCGCGCCGCCGGCCTCGACTTGCTTAAACAGGGTGCAATCCGCCTGAAGGAAGTTGAAGCGACGGCAGGGCTCGGACAATTTGTCGTTACCTCGCCTCGGAAACTGGAAGAAGCGATAGCCCAACTTGATACGGAGGCTGTTGCCCGTCATGGCGTCGTGATTGAAGAGAATCTCGACAATGTCATCACCTACAGCGTCGGCATGACATGCCTTTTTGGAGACTTGATCTCGTATTGGGGCACGCAGCGTCTCGCCACCAACAATGACGGCGCCACCGTCTATGGCGGCTCGACCCTGCATGTTGTGAGGGGTGGCTTTGAACGACTGGCCGGACTCGATCTTGCAGACGATCTGAAGCAGGGTATCAAAAAGGCGATCGCATATGATGCGATCGTCTCGAAATTCTACCCGGATCTGATGGCCTCTCGCCGCAACTATGATGTCGCTGCCGGGATTAATTCTTCCGGCGAAATACGCATTGGCGTCCTTGAACAAAGTTGGCGGGCGGGCGGCGCGAGTGGCGCCGAAATAGCGGCTTTCAAAGCCTTTGCGCGCGATCCCGAATTGTCGGCGGTTACATGCGCCACGATGGAGATTTATGGTGAAATCGACGCCGCACCGATCGGTAGCATCGTCTATTATAGCGGTATCGATGCGGTCGCGGGACCGATGACAAAATATGCAATGGAGCTGGAATGACAGGCAGCCAGATATGCTTCGATGTCGAAGGGGAAAGTCTTGAGGCGACGATCCTGTCACCGGACAAGCTTGTTCCTGGCATACTCTTCATTCACGGCTGGGGCGGTTCGCGCGATCAGGACATGGTGCGCGCCGAAGAGATCGCGCAGCTGGGCTGTATCTGCTTCACCTTTGATCTGCGAGGCCATGCCCGGCACGCCGAAGAACGTAACAGAGTGACACGATCCCATGGTCTTGCCGATGTCGTGGCCGCTTACGACTATCTTGTCGGCCAGGACCAGGTCGACCCATCTGCGATTGCAGTCGTGGGTACAAGTTATGGCGGCTATCTTGCCACCCTTCTCACCGCAGTCCGTCCGGTCAACTGGCTGGCCTTACGTGTGCCTGCTCTCTATCCGGACGAACATTGGGATGTCCCCAAGGCGATGCTGGATCGCGACCTCATCAATGCCTATCGGGCACGCTTCCGGACGGGGCGAGAGGACAAGGCGCTGGCAGCATGCGAGCGATTTGCAGGCGATGTGCTCATCGTGGAGTCAGAACATGATGACTATGTCCCGCACGAGACAATCAGCTCCTATATGTCGGCGTTTCACAACAGTAATTCCTTGAGCTACCGTATCCTCAAAGGAGCCGATCATTCGTTGCGGAACGAGGGCTGCCGGCGCGCATACAACCAGTTGCTGCTCACCTGGATCGAGGAAATGGTTCGGGGAGGTCGCAGATCGTCTACCCCCCACCAGCAAGCGGCCGGAGAAATGCCATCTCAGGCTTATAGACTTGCGGATCGATAGTCTTTTCCAACGCATTGGCCCGACAAGCCGCGTCATGCGTTGAGGGAGGGAAGGAGAGAGTCATGTCATTGTCGCTCGAAGACCTGTCCCGGAAGATGAAGGACATCGATTTCGCGATGCTTGCAACTCGTGCCAAAGGCGGTGCCATTGGTTCGCGTCCGATGAGCAATAATCGCGAAGTCGATTATGACGGCACGGCGTGGTTCTTCACAGACGAAACCGCCTTCATGGTTTCGGACATGGAAGCCGATTCAGCTGTCAATCTTAGCTATCAGGGCAAATCCGGTCTGCTGGGCCACCGTCCTTTTTTCGTCGCGGTCGAAGGGCGAGCCGCCTTGATCAGAGACCGGACTCAGTTTGAAGCCCATTGGACGAAGGGGCTCGAACGGTGGTGGCCGCAGGGCATTCAAACTCCCGGCCTGGTTCTGATCCAGGTGATTGGCGAACGCGCCCATTATTGGGACGGCGAGAAAGAAGGCGAAATCCTTCTTGAAGGCATTAAGTGATGTCGCCCAACGAAAAGCCTTCTGCACACCGGCTCGGAAAAGCCGGTGCTTTTGTTGTCGGCACTATCATCGCCATTTTCATCATCATATTTGTCGGCAGAAACCTGTGGCACGGAGAAGAGCTCGAGCAGGATCAAGCCGTCGGCAACAATGTTGCGACTGAGCATACCGGCCCCTCCTATAATCAGCGACCGTGAGGCACGCCACGCCTCAGACCGGAAGCTCCGTCGCTCTTTAAACCATCATTTATTAGGTTTCGACGCCCAGAACAGATGGCATGGTGGAATGTTGCGCCATTCATATGCGGCGTGCACTGACGAAAATCGCTGCTCGAGGAGTGGGCGTACAGCCTTGCGCATTTGATAAGCCATGAAGAGCCCATCAGGGGATAAGAGCTGCACGCTGCGATCAATGATCTGCGTTGCGATTGCAGGCTCAAGTGTCGAAAATGGTAAGCCCGAAATTATGCAATCGGCCTGCGAAAGGCCGAGATCCGCCATATACTGCTGAGCATCTGTGGCCGATCCAGTGATGACGTGCAAACGCCTGTCCGGAATTGCCGAAGCCAAATGGTCGGTGAATGACGGGCTGGTGTCGATGGCAATCAGCCTGGCATGCGGTCGGAGGTGAGCGAGAATGGCGCTAGTGAACGCGCCGGTACCTGGCCCATATTCGAGCATCGTCGTTACCTGAGACCAATCAACGCCGTGCAGCATTCGGTCGATCAGCCAGTGCGATGCTGGAAATGAAGAGCCGACCGTGTTCGGGCTTTTGAGAAATTCGGCGGCGGCAATGAGCCGGGCCTTCAAATCGCTCGTTCCCCCCGAAGCCACGGAAGTGGGGTAAGAAGCGGCATTTTGCACGTCGGCCATATCTGCTCCTCGACTTATTCTCCGCTCTAAAATCCTCCCGATGCATTTGAAGTTTCGATTCCCGGCGCAAAAATCACGCTTAACAAAATCAATCTCTGACATGATTTCTCACGCTTTTGGGACAATTGCTGATGTCAGTCTCGACGGAGGCGCGATGAAAGAGGGCGACCGTCCTGCTTTCAAGCGGCCTCTTTCATGTAGCGACGGAATTAATCTGGTCACCAGTCATTCAAGCGAGCAACTATGGATCATCACGAGGCGATGGGCGGTTGACGGATGGGTTAGACGGGTTGTACCGATAATCTGCATCAAAGGCCAGGATCGGAACGGGGGCGCCAGGACAGCTGTTTCCCCTCTATGGCGAAACTCAAGGTCTTCCGCACGCCCGCCGGCTTCCACGACGCCTATGTAGCGGCGCCAAGTCAGAAAGCTGCACTGGCCGCGTGGGGATCCGACGCCGACCTCTTTGCGCGCGGGATTGCAGAAAAGGTCACCGATCCCAAGCTGATGGGTGAGCCGCTCGCGAAGCCCGGAGTCGTAATTAAGGTCAGCCGGGGCAGTGCGGCTGACCATTTCGAGGCTGCCGAGCCAAAGTCGCCACCACATCGCAGTCGCCCGAAAGGCAGACGAATATCTACGGAGAATGTGGCGAAAGCCGACGCGCCGCCCATCGCGCCGACGCCAAGGAAGAAGGTTCCGCGCCCCAGCCGCGCAAAACTCGATGCAGCCCAGATAGCGCTCGAACAAGCGGCTGCTAATCTCAAGCAGAGCCTGGCAGACATCGAAGCAAGGCGGCGTGCTCTCGACGCTGAGCGCCGCGCTTTGCAGGCGGAAGGCGATAAGCGTATGACGAAGCTGGAGACCGCCCGCGACAGAGCGCGCAAAAAGTATCAGGCCCGGCTGGAGAAATGGGCTAGACGCTGACGTATCAAGACTGGCGCTTTGCCGTAGGCCGCCTTCTGCCCTTTAATAGGGCTACGGCCTCGTACCGAGGGCGGCTTTTGCATAGACTATCCAGCGGTAAGGACACGACATGGACGATAGCTGGGGATTGCCCATCGTGATGGCTTATCCCTTGCGGGGATAGCCTCATAAACTAAGGCTCACTCATCGGCCAGACTTGACGGCTTTCAAGATCGCTTCGCAGAAGCTGACCAATTGGCCGGAATTTGAGTTTGGGCCTGGGATATGCATATGGGGGCGCCAAGTGCCGGTAACGTCGATTACACGTGGTCACTCGGCGAGTTGCTCATGCACTTGACCAATGTTGACTGACAAGGAACTTCGCCTCGATCTCCTCGCGAGCGGCGACGTCAACGCAGAAGGGGCTTCTCTCGACATTGCTCCGTTCCTACGACGTATATGGTTCCCAGTACGGACGCTCCATAAGCCCTGTAGCAGCTCCAGGGACAAGCGCGGCTTTAGTCTCGACCATCGGCGCCTTGAGCGGATGAAGAACGCACGCCAGCGCTAGCTGAAAAATGCCTCTTGAAACCGGTTTATTGCTTCCTAATTTTTCCTCGCCGGACGCCGAAACCTGGGTCCGGTGGACATTGAGAGCGCCGGCTCTCTCCGGCGCTTCTCATGCCCGAATTGCTCAATCAGGAGGATTTGGAAATGAGAACCAGTGCTTTTGACTTTTCGCCGTATCGACGCTCAACCGTGGGTTTTGATCGGCTGTTCAACCTGCTCGAGGCAGGCGCGCGCGAAGACGATGGCTATCCACCGTTTGATATTCTGAGAGAAGGCGAAGACAGCTATCGCATCACGCTCGCTGTCGCAGGTTTCCGCCCCGAGGACATTGAAGTGGTGGCCCAGCAGAATCTGCTCACCGTGACCGGCAAGCGTGCCGAGGACAACGGCCAAGGCGAGTATCTGCACCGGGGCATCGCCACGCGTACGTTCGAGCGGCGCTTCCAGCTTGCCGATTTCGTGGAAGCTGGCGATGCCCGTTTCGAGAACGGCTTGCTGAGCATCACGCTCAGGCGCGTGGTGCCCGAGGCGATGAAACCGCGCCGAATTGAGATCGCTGGGGGCAAGGCCGCCCAGGATCAGATCGAAGCACCTAGGGATGAGGTCCGCGAAGCAGCCTGATCGCCGACCAAAGGGTTTGCCGGGCCGCATCCAGCGGCCCGGTAGGCCTACCCCTTCCAGCCACAAAAGGAGATGACCATCATGGCTTTTCGTGATCTCATTCCCTGGAGGCGGCAGGTAAACTGGCTCCCCGTCCCGGTCAGTGCCGAGGGCGGCCGAGACAGCGATACCCACCCGATGCTCTCGCTCCACCGCGAGGTGGACCGGCAGTTCGATGGCCTCTTCCGCGCCTTCGGCGTACCCGCATTGGCTGGATTGTACCGCGCTGCCGGCTGGCCGCATGTCGAGCTCGGCGAGACCGACAAGGAAATCCGCGCTACGGCCAAACTGCCGGGTCTCGACGAAAAGGACGTGGATATTACCGTTGAAGACGGTGCGCTCACGCTCCGGGGAGAGAGGCGGTCCAAAGTTGAAAACAAGGACTTTGGTTATCCCGATCGCAGCGATAACTGCTTTGAAGGCCGTATCCGGCTGCTCGAGGACATCGACCGTGACAACGCTAACGCAGCTTTCAAGAACGGCGGGTTGACGGTCACTCTGCCCAAGATGGAGGCGGCAAACGAAAATGTCCGCCCAAATCCGGTCAATGGCAAGGCCGCCTGACGGCCTTGCTCAGAACTTCGGTTCCTGTCTTGCCAATTATAATTGTGGGGGCAGCCTCTGCCTTATCGGGTCCTACTGATCAAAGTCAGCAACTGAGCCGCATCAGCCGTCGAAGATATCCTTGGCAAGTCCCGTCACTTTCCGACGACCGGACCATGTGGCTCGGCGTCATCGGACCGTAGGAAGCGCTGCGCGGCAATCTGCCGCGCATTCGCGGCACATGTCAGCGCAAAGTTTGCAATGCGCATGCTCATATCGACCGCATTGGGCCGCGCACAGATCACAAATGCGGGCGCAACTGTCTAGCATCACTCCGACAACTTCGATATTGAAGCCCGAGCGCCGCACGGCGATCCGGCCCATCGCTGTACAGACGTCCGCGCAATCAAGGCATGACCGGATGCACTGCGTCATCTCCATTTTCTCTGCCATGCAAGCGTCTGCGCATGAGGTACACATTTCAGCGCAGAACATCGCGTGGCGTGCCGCGGTGGCCAAAAGCGGATTAAAATCCTGCCCTACGTCTGGATGGAGCGATATCATCTTATGGATGGACATCAGCCATTCGCCTGCTTGCGTCGGGTCTCCCAACCTTTTTTCGCTGCTTGCGATCGCTTCGCATGACTTTGATCTGATCCGCCAATGCGGCCGCCTTTTCTGGATGAATCGTGGTTTTCTGCCTTGCCACGTCCTGATCCGGATTTCTTGCCGCCACCGGTTTCCTTGTTGACTGTTGCCCACGCACGGCGCTCGGCTTCCTCATGGCTTACGCCCCGATCTTCATAGCCTTCTTCGATGTGCTCCGCTTTGCGCTTTTGCTTGTCCGTATAGCTCGACTTGTCTCCACGTGGCATGTTGGCTCTCCTTCCATGTTGTTTTTCCCAACACGGCAACAGGGGTTCGTGTCCGGCTGTGATCGCAAGAAACTTTCCCACTTAAGTTAGGAAGAGCGAGAATTTGCTTTCTGATCAAATGCATGGCTCGAGACGCCTTCAATTGGCGATAGCTTTAAATTGATCCATGTAATGGAAGACTGGGTGACCAGGAGTCATTCCATGGCGAGATGAGGAGAGACGACGATGCACCATCAGGACGATGCGGCCTATTTTCGCCGGCGTGAGATTCAGGAGCTTGCCACTGCCGAGAAAATTGCAAATCCTCTCGCCAAGCGGCTGCATTGGGAGATGGCACAGCAATATGCGATGCGTGCGCGTTGGTCGGAGGACACGCCGGGTGCTCGGGGGGCATTATTACAAAAAGAATAGGAAACAATTGCTAACTGATTAGCCGATTAATTGGACGAGAGTTTCCTACCGTAGTATTGGGACATGGATACCCATTTCGACGTCAATTTCGGGACACTCGATCATATCTGGGCTTTTGATCGCAAGATGGGCCGGCATGCACAGTAGCGTTATTGTTGACGACTATCTTGTCTTCAGGCAACACCTCTGTTTGTCAGTCATAGCCGCCAAAAAATGAATAATACAAGAAAGCCAAATTCCCGCCATCGGCAGGATGCTCCATTGCCAATTGCGTGGCGACGGAGATATATCATCCGACGAACATAGTTGAGAAGTTTTATTTGTGTTTAAAACCGTCAATTGGTAATATGGCGAAACGATCATTGCGCCTGCTTTTATTGCATTTCAGTATGTATTCCCGGTTTTGCCGGGAGGGTAATAATTTGTGAATTTTGATATGGTTTGGTGCCATAACTTTATTCACCACATTACCATGCGCTTTGGTACCATGGCTTTTCCACAAAACCGCATCATCAGCGCCTCAGGGGCTTTTTCATCACGCTACCCGCGGATCCGATGAAGATGAGATGTCCCGCTTGGCCATCGCATCGATGACAGCTCGCAGGAAGGAAGAAGGGTTTTCGATCTCCTCCCTGGAGGCTGCCTCCCAATTGTCGATCAGTTCCTTGTCGGTCATGAGCCCGACATCGTCCTCATGCCTTTTTCTTACCGTGTGCGTCATGCTCCAATCCTTAGCCTTCGCCAGGCTGTCGGCCATCGTCCATGATACCACCGCCATCCTGTTCCTCTTCGAGCAGGATGGCGGAATCGGCATTAGCCGAAAGGCGAACCTGATCGTCTTCCACCGCAGCAACCAGACCGGTCGAGATGAAGTGGTGATGGTCACCATGAGAACCGCTATCGGCCTTCACCATTTTGATCCTGTCACCTTCAAGCCGGTCCACGGTCCCGATGTGGACGCCATCCGCTCCGATTATTTCCATATGTTCAACAATAGCGGTCAGGTCTGCCATGATCGTCTCCTGCATTCTTTTGTGATGTCCAAAGCGTTCCTGCCGAAGGTGGTCAACCACCGCTGCGCGTTCGCTTAAACCCTCGGTAAGCAACCTGATAACGACGCGACTGTTCCGATAAAATCGGTTCAGCTCCCGCCCGCCTAACTTGTGTTGGTTGGATTCCCCCTCTCATTCTGTTCGAGCATCCAGATTGGGGGAGCCTTATGTACGACGTCCACCAAACGGCTCATCCTTCTAGCGCAGCTCAAGCACGCATTGGGCAAACATGCGCTGGAAGAGGAGAATGCAATTTACCCCGCTATGCGCCAGCATGGTCTTCTGGCGGAATCCTACACGCTCCATGCCGAGCATGGTTATGTGAAGCAATATCTTTATAAACTCACAGACCTTGTGAAGGATAACGACGCTTTCCAGCTTAAATTGGCAAATTTTCGCCGCGACATCGAAACTCATATGCGCGACGAAGAGCATGATCTCTTTCCTCGGCTTAAGTTGGCCTTGGAAAAGGCAGATGGCGATTATCTTGCGCGTCGGATGAATCAGGAAGGGCTCAAGCTGGCCTGACCCGGGCGCAACCCCTCTCAATGGTGCAATACCTGCTATCCCTGCACAGGGAAGGGCAAAATTCGAGGACGTGGCGATGACGCAGTGGATTACCGAGCTTGTTGGACAGCTTGGTTATTGGGCGATCGCTCTTTTGATGATGCTAGATAATATTTTCCCGCCGATACCGTCCGAGGCTATCATGCCGCTTGCGGAATATTCGGCGGCTGACGGCGAACTCAATATCATTTTCGTCATCCTCTCCGGCACGGTCGGCACAACCGCGGGCGCTTTCTTTTGGTGGTGGGTGGCCAAGCTCGAGGGGATCGCGACGCAAGCGACAAGACCCACGGCGCGAAGTAAGCGGGTGCATCAAGCGTCATGCAATTCAGCGGCTGCGCACAGAGGTCGAGCTGGGAGTAAGTGTCATCTGGCCGGAAGAAGTTCAATGTAAACGGCGGCGATCGCGTGGAAAAGCGCGGAAAACGTGCGATCGGCCCTTTTCTCCGCATCCAATTTCTCAGTGAAGCAGATCGGTGATGCGCTGCTTCATGGCCTCCATCGAAAAAGGCTTGGTGAGGACGTGCATACCGGGATCAAGATGCCCGTGGCTCAATACCGCGTTTTCCGCATAACCGGTGATGAAGAGAATCTTGAAATCTGGCCTGTTCACACGGGCTGCATCTGCCACCTGCCTGCCGTTCATTCCACCAGGCAAGCCGACATCAGTGATAAGCAGGTCCACTCGTGTATCGCTCTCCAGAATTTTTAGCCCTGCCGCGCCGTCTATGGCTTCGAGCGCACCATAGCCAAGCCCTTCTAGAATCTCTACGACCAGCATCCGCACAGTGGGCTCGTCATCAATCACCAGAACGGTTTCGCCTTCGCGTGCTTGAGGCGCCAGCGCCGGCTCGGCTTCCGGTGTTGCGGGAGTGCCCGCTTCCCCCAGATGGCGTGGAAGATAGAGACATATCGTTGAGCCGCGACCGAGCTCCGAATAGATCCGGGTCTGCCCACCGGACTGACGTGTGAATCCATAGATCATAGAGAGGCCGAGCCCCGTCCCCTTCCCTATGGGTTTGGTCGTAAAGAATGGATCAAATGCCTTGGAGATTGTCTCCTTGCTCATTCCTGTGCCGGTATCCGAAACACACAGGGAGACATATTGCCCTGGTTCCATGTCTCGCTCAACAGCAGTCCGGCGATCCAGCCATCGGTTTCCTGTCTCGATCGTTATCTTGCCGCCATCGGGCATTGCGTCTCGCGCATTGATACACAGATTGAGAAGAGCGTTTTCCAGCTGGCTCGGATCCACAAGGACTGGCCAAAGCCCTACCCCGTTGACCGCCTCCACCTCAATAGCCGGCCCCACAGTGCGCATGACGAGGTCGACCATGCCATTCACGAGGTCGACAACGCAGGTTGGTTTTGGAGCAAGAGTCTGACGACGGGAAAAAGCCAACAGCCTGTGTGTCAGCGCTGCCGCGCGCCGCGCAGCACCTTGCGCAGCGTGTACATAGCGGTCCACATCCTCATGCCGACCCTGCGCCCGACGAATCTGGATCATCTCAAGCCCACCAGTGATCCCGGTGAGCAGGTTGTTGAAGTCATGCGCCAGTCCACCGGTCAACTGCCCAACAGCCTCCATTTTCTGCGATTGGCGCAGCGCCTCTTCGGCGGCTATCAGGTCTCGCGTTCTCTCCTCGACCTGTTGCTCCAGAGAGGCCGCCAGCTCGCGAAGTTCGATTTCCGCCCGTCGCCGTTCGGTAGCAACTCGGGTTCGTTCCGCAACTTCACGGACGAAAGCGATCTCGTCGTCGAGCCAGTCGCGTGCGGTGGCATGATTGAGATAGAGCAACGCGACAAGGCCGCCCTGTTCAGTGAGCGGCATATTGACCACAGCCTGCGCGCTTATGGCCTTGAGCGCATCGGCTCCCTCCACCGACCGCGGATCAAGGTCGGCATCGGCAATAATGACGTCTTTCCCGCGCTTGAGATCCTCGATGTAGGATCCATAATCCCGAAACTGCAGCACCCCGGCCAAGGACGATATCCCTTCGGCATTCCAGTCGCGCTCGATCGTGATCGTCTCAAGAGCCGGATCAATGACGCCATAGCCCGCCCTGCTGACCTCCAGCGCCTCGCCCAATATCCGGGATGCAGCAAAGGAGATGTCTGCTGGGTCCTGCACGTCGCGCACGACATTGCTGAGTTCGACCAGCGCATTGCGCATCCGCTCGGCGCGCCTCAGCTCCGTAACGTCCGAAGATATGCCTGCAAGCCGAACAGGTTTGCCGTCGGCATTGAGAAACGGCTGACCGCGAGAGGTCAACCACCGGATTTCCCCCCCCGGCGTGACGATCCGGTAGGTCACATCGAAGTCCACACCCGTACGCCGTGTCAGGTCGATCGCATCGATGTTAGCCGCACGATCGGCGGGATGAATAGCCGCCAGGCGGTCATCATATGTAAACGGCTTTTCCGTATCTACGCCAAACAGTGCCCGGCACGCCGGAGAGGAGGCGAGCTCTCCGGTCTCGAAATTGATACTCCATGTCCCGAACTTTCCGGCGCGAAGGGCGAAATCGAGCTCGCGCTCCTGCTCGTTCTGGCGTTGGAGCCGGCTGGTAATTTCGGCCATGAGGACGGCGTTCGAATTTTCGAGTCCCTCAAGACGTTCGCGCTCCAGCGTCACATCGACCTGGCTGGCGAAGAAATATGCGAGCTTTCCCGCCCCGTCGAATACGGGGGCAAGGAGGAGCCGGTTCCAGAATGGCTCCCCGCACTTGCGATAATTGCGAATGTCGATCTCGATCGGGCGCACCGCCTCCACCGCATCATGAATCGCCTGGACATCCGTCGGATCCGTTTCGGACCCCTGCAGAAATCGGCAGTTGCGACCCAGTATCTCGTCGCGCTCGTAACCCGTCAGCCGACAGAAGGAGTCATTCGCAAACACCACCGGATTATCGTGCAAACGTGGATTGGTTATGATCATCGGCATGCGCGTGGCGCGCACCGCAGCTACGAAGGGATCCGTCCCTGCGTCGAGGCCTAAAACTTCCGCTTCAATCCTTTGAGCATCGGCGGTGCCGTTTCCGCTCGTCACTGTTTCGCTCATTCCTATGCCGATCCCGCCTACGCTTTTCCCCTTTGTTAGAACCGAGGCACGTAGAGTGCGGTTCCATCTCCCTGGCACGGGAAAGCTGGAAGGCGTTACAGATCGAGGCGCGCTCGAAATCGCTGAAGGCAGCGACTTTGGCTTTTTTCCATCGAGATGGATTGGGGTGGAGTGGCCATTTTGGTCAAAGGCGCTGGCAGGCTGGTACGCTGGTCAATAGCTGGGTGGGCGTAGCGCCCCGAGAGGCTACCAAAAAAGGGGATGCGAAGAGCGCCAGCTGTCTGGGCCAGTGGGTTGAATCCGACATTTGGTGCCCGTGCATAATTTCGTCCAGATCGACCTTCCAGATGCAAGGGCGGGGGGCCTCGTTATTCTCCTTGATAAAGAGGTTGATGGCGGCCTGCAGATCGACGACGGAATGAAATATGCCGTCTTTTCGACCGCGACCTGTGAGCTTAGCGAAAAGCGGTCGACGGCATTGAGCCATGGGCACGTCGTCGAGACGAAATGGAAGGTACAACGCGGATGCCTGGTCCAATAGGCGCGACGATCGCCAAGCATATCTGTTCAGTTCGACGCTCCGGTTGCAGCCCAGTTCCCAGGGCAAAAAATCTGCCGGTCGCCGCCGTGGGCGATCCCTCGCGTTCGGCCTGCCGGCGCTCAGTGCAGCATAGTTTGAAGCATGCGCTCAAGTTCGGTCGGAAGCAGCGGTTTAAGGATCAAAGGGGCAGTGGGATGTTTGCGCATTAACGCGAAGTCCGGGGCGCCTGAACAAAAGACATAGGGGATGCCGTACAGATCAAGATCACCTGCCAAAAGGCCGACGTCGCCATCTTTCAACCGAATATCCAGCACAGCAGCGGACGGCATATCTTCAGCCACGGCAGCGATACCGTCGGCGAGCGTTTGGTAAGGCCCGTCTACCGCATAGTTGGCGTCCTCCAATATGTTAGCGATGACGGCGGCGACGGCAGGGTCGTCCTCGACCAGCAGGATGCGGTTACTCATCTTTTAGGCCAATCCGAAATGAGCACGATATCGCTCGAAACAACGCTCCCCGCAGCGCAGGCGGATCAGCGCTCCTTCCGCCATGGCGGTTGCACGGCGGGGATCTTCCGCGACCAGTGGGTAGATTGCCTCATCATTCCATTCACGGCTGTGCTTGATATCGAGTACGGCATGGAGATCGAAATAGCGTCGTTCGGACCCAGACAGGCCGACGCGCTTCAACCCCCTGGCAGTATACGCGGACCGATCGGGCGCGGTAAGCTCGATCACTCCCAGGGCGCCGACGCTGTGCCAAGCATAGCAACGTAAGGAGGCCATGGCCGTCATGGCATTGGCGAGCGCCAGACTTTCCCAGGCAGTATTTTCGATACGCGTATCGAGGTCCAGAGTATCGACCAGCTGGCCCAGCATCGGCCCATGTATGCCCTTCGCGTTACCCCGGCCCATCTCGTCCCAGTAATTGCGCGCCAGTTCGAGCTTGGCGCGCGCCGGCAGCTTGACTTGCGTCATTGCGACCAGATCGTCGAAACCTGCTTCGCCCGCAGCTTCCTGCGACAGGAACCATCGAAGCTCATCTCGGTCCGCCTGTTCAGCGAGCCACGGGAAAAGACGATCATGCTGTCCAGGCCCACTCGCCTTGAGATTCTCGAACCAGGCGATGAAGCGAGCAGGGTCCGTTGGCGCCTCGCGCGCCTCAACCATGACTTCCCGCCGCAACTCCTCAAGAAATCCCATCTCCAGACGAAGCATATGGCGATCATTGTCGAAGCGACTAGCTGACATGTCCTCTGGAAAAGTGGGCGATAGCCGTTCGCGATTCCAGCGGCTCAGCAC
This sequence comes from Sphingobium sp. IP1, assembly GCF_002708645.1. Taxonomy (NCBI): domain Bacteria; kingdom Pseudomonadati; phylum Pseudomonadota; class Alphaproteobacteria; order Sphingomonadales; family Sphingobiaceae; genus Sphingobium; species Sphingobium sp. IP1. The sequence continues at coordinate 19,616 of NZ_NOIW01000041.1, read as the reverse complement.
CTCCTGAAATTCCTGTTGCAGAAATTGAGATCCGTCAGCTTTGAGCTGCGTAGCCACATCCAGTCCTTTCATATGATATGGCGGAATAATCCTGGAGGGCTGACTCTCGTTCCTGAAAATCATATTGATCAGGATCAATGAAACCAGGCGCAGTGCTAAGCCTGGTCAATCTTAAAATGTGAAACCGATTATTTCCACGGCTGCTTCGCAGATCGCCTCAGCGTCCGCTGCATCGTTCTTTCCGCGTTTGACGTACGGCTTCACATACTAAGCGGGCATCAGCTTGACATCATGACCCAGAGCGATGAGCTGACGCGCCCAGAAATGTGATGAGGCACAGGCTTCGATTCCGATCAAGCAAGACGGCAATTTCGCGAAGAACTTCAGCAGATGATCGCGCGTCAATCGCTGGCGCAATACCGCTGCACCATTGGCATCCACACCGTGCACCTGGAACACGTTCTTCGCCAGGTCTAAACCAATCGTCGTGACCGTTCCCATTGGAGCTCTCCTTCCGACTCATACGCAGGTCAGACTGCGGGAGGGTTGGAGAGCCTTCCACGTCATCATTATGAGACGCTCAGAGCCGGGATACGGGTCACCAGATGCAAACCTTCCGCTTTGTCGGCAAACTGGCGACCGATTTTCGTCGTTCTGCAAAGAGAGCCGCGCTAGCCGTATCTGCAAAACGCGGTCTTAACACCGGACTATAAGCACGGCGGCTCAGCTTGCCCGCGATCGTGTATGGCAACGACCATTTGGTCGGAAAGCCAAAGACCCAGCCACCGTCCAACAAGCATCATTCCTGCCTCTTCCCCGAGCGACAAAGCGACGTCGCGGCACAGTGCGCCGAATGTCATGCCACGACGCAATTTGAGCAGCGCCTGCAATTCGGCGTCGTCGATAGTCCGGATGCGGCACTGCTCGCTCTGACGCCACAAAATGACGATATCGGGCATGTCCAGATATTGCGGCGCGGGGGGCTCTCTCTGATCAACCAGAGCCGACCATATGACAAAACCATTGGTTTGAAGGTGCATAAGGTCGATCGACGACGAAAACGTCAACACCGCGCGATCCCAGTCGACATTGCCCAAACCGTCCAGCCGAACGACGGGGCTGTCGGCTGCGACGAACAGTTCTTCCAATGCAAGCTCGATACCAGCAATTTCCGCTATCTCGGGATCGTCAGCGTGAAGCCGTGCAAGTGTCATCGGAAAATCGCGTCCATATGCGTCCAATGTCCAACTGCTCGGCGGGACGCTGTCGATATGATGCACGGCGGCATGAAGAAACAAATCCTCACCGATCCACGCACGGGTGCGCGGAAAGCTGAGTTCCAGACAGGTGACAAGCTGGGTGCGGTAATTATTCTGATAGACGGCAAGGCCTGGCCCCGCCGCCGCACCGATGCGATCGGCGGCAGCCATGTCTTCCCGTAGCAGCCAGTCTCGCATGTCGCGCTGAAGCGCCAGCAGGCTCATGCCGCTTCCTCCATCTTCCCGGCGGAAATCCCGCGCGCGGTGGAAAGCTCCACCAGCAGGTCGGCCAGCGGCGGGATGGCATCGTCGCGTTCGATCATCGTTGCAACCGGTCCAAGTTTCGGCAGGATATGCGCATAGAGTTGCCATACGGACGGAGGCACCGCCTGATCGTGCGTGTCGATCAGCAGATGGTTGCCTTGGCTGTGCCCGGCGAGATGAATCTGGCGCACGCGGTCATGCGGCACGGCGTCGAGATAGGCGACCGGGTCGAAGCCGTGATTGCTGGCGCTGACGAACACATTGTTGACATCGAGCAGCAGTCCGCAGCCCGTTTGCGCGCACAGGGCGTCGATGAACTGCCATTCGGTCATGTCCGCTGGAGCGAAATCAATATAGGTCGACGGGTTCTCTATCAGCATCGCACGGCCCAGTGCGTTCTGTGCGCGGTCGATATTGGAGCTTACGATATCGAATGCTTCCTGCGTGTATGGCAGCGGCAGAAGATCGTGAGAACTGAAACCCTCGATCCGCGACCAGCTGAGATGGTCCGACACGAATAGCGGCTCGATATCATCGATAAGTGCGCGTAGCCGCGTGAGATAGGCCCGATCAAGTCCGTCGGCGGAGCCGATGGACATGGACACGCCATGCAGGGCGACGAGGTAGCGGGCGCGAATATCGCGCAGAATATGTCGCGGCCGACCGCCGTCGATCATGAAATTCTCCGAGATCACCTCAAGAAAATCGACCGCGATGCGATGGTCCAGAAAGTCGGCATAATGCTGTTTGCGCAGGCCAAGTCCGAAACCGGAGAAGGAGGGGATCATGGGTAAACTTCCTGCTGATAAAGGCTGCCCGGCGCGCCTGTGCACGCCGGGCATTGAAACGTCATTTCGGCTCGGTCAGGCTGCCCCCGGCGGCCTTGCACGCCTTGACGGTCATGGCCTTGAAACCATGCCCCTTGCAGACATTCTGCCCCTTGCATTCGTTGCTGGCGGTCTTGCAGTCCGACGTGCCCTTGCAGCTGTTGATGCCGTAGCAGTGAACGACTTTCGTATCCCCGCTGTCTTGCGCCACGGCCGGTGCCGCTGCTGCTGAAACGATCGCGATGGCGGCGGCCGAAGCAGCCATGCCGATACCGCTGTTATGGGTGAGCATGATGATTTCTCCGAAAAAAAAGTTGAGCCAATCTGGCCCCTGTCTTTCGGCCTGCAGCGGCCCCCGGTTACAGAGGTGCCAGAAATTTACCGAACCGATGGCAACATGCTGCGCAATGGCGCGGCTTCTGCTTCACCAGCGCAGCAGCCGCGGCCCGACCAGCATGCCGAGCAAGGTCGCGAGCAATATTCCCAGCGAATACCATGTCAGGACGAAAATCGCCGACACTTCGGGGCAGTGGATACAGTAAACGGTCGCCGCAAAGGCCCCCGCCGACAGGCCAGCGGCCGCTCCGGCCGCGCGCAACCGGGTCGGGGCGAGCCTGCGGAAGGACCATAGCAAACCGGCGAAGATCGGGGCTGACAGCGACAGGACCAGCCAGGGGCAACTTTTCCAGCTATGGCCGAGCCACATTGCCAGCCATTGCGACGAGGGCGTGCGCGCCAGTTCGAGCAGGCCGACCGCCGCAAGAAGCAGGACGGGTATCGCAAGCGCCCACAATCCGCGCAATCGACCGCTGTCGGGGCGCGCGAGTTGGGCCGTCGTCACCAGTGCGGCTATCGACAGGGAGAAAGTATATCCCCATTTCATCCAGAAGGACGCACCCTGCATGGCCGTGCCCAGATCCGGGCGGATGCCGATCGAAGCCAGAATGAGAAGCGCTGATGCGATCCCGCCAACGACGATACCGATGGCCAGCCGCCGCGCGACGCTGTTTCGGGCCACCGGGCGAGTATCACTGGCAAGATGCCGGATCAGATCGTCCGTGTTCATCGCATTGCCCCCTGCACCCGCACCATCAGCGCCTTCAGCCCGCGATGCACCGAAATCTTCACGTCGGATTCGCCTATGCTCTCCGCACTTGCCGCTTCGGCGACGCTCAATCCCTCCAGCCGGGTTGCGCGGATCATCCGCGCCTGCTTGGGCGGCAATTGCTCCAGCAGATCGTCTATGTCGAGCTTCGCCATGCTGCTTGCCTCGAATTCGTCGGCGATCAGCAATTCTTCCAGACTGTCGGTCGGCCGCAACCGGCCGACACGGCGGAAATGGTCGATCATCTTGTAACGGGCGACCGCATAGAGCCAGGCGGTAAAAGCGCGCCCGCGATCATAGGTCGCGCGGCGGGTGTGAACGGCAATAAGGGTGTCCTGCACCATATCCTCGACATCGTCGTCGGCGCCGCGAACACGGCGCCGATAGAAACCCCGCAGCAGCGGAACAAGCAGGCGCAGTAATGCCGCATGGGCAGCGGCGTCGCCGTCCAGCCCATTGATCATCAACGCGCGCAGATGCTCCTCTGTGGTCTGCATTCAATCTCCTCGCCCGCATGTTCGGGCCGGACCAGCCACCGGTTACAGCATCGACGAAAATTTCTGCGCCGTTCGATTGTAACCGAAGCTTGTGCTGCCCCGAATCTGCCAATGTGACACGGGCTTCCCGCCTCCTCCCCGGTCACCGCGCGGCCTGGCCCCTGTCCGGGCCGCGCGCAGAGGCGCTGGATCGTAGAGGACATCATTATGCGTACAACTCATGCGGCGCTCGCCGCCAGCATCGCCATCGCTTCGGCGACCACGCTCGCCGCTTCCGCCCATGCGGAGACGAAGCCCAAGATGGAGAAATGCTACGGCGTTTCGCTCGCCGGCAAGAATGACTGCGCGGCCGGTCCCGGCACCAGCTGCGCGGGTACGTCGAAGGTCGACTATCAAGGCAATGCCTGGAAACTGGTGAAGGCCGGCACCTGTACATCGATCAAGACGCCCAAGGGCAACGGCGCGCTTTCCCCCAAGGCCTGACAATGGCGGCCGGGGCGCCATTCCGTCCCGGCCATCCCTCCTGGAGACGAACGATGAACCTGCCCCTGCAAATGCGCGATGCCGTCGTTCGGCGGATTGAGGCACTGCTGCCTGATGCACTGCTGCTGCTGGTCGCCCGCATGGGTATTGCGGCCATATTCTTCCCGTCGGGGCGAACGAAGGTGGAGGGCATCATCACCATCACCGACAGCACATATGAATTGTTCCGCACCGAATATGCCCTGCCGATCGTCCCGCCTGGCCTTGCGGCAACGATGGCGACCTGGGCGGAGCATCTTTTCCCGATATTGCTGGTGCTAGGCCTGTTTACGCGGCTTTCGGCATTCGCCCTGCTCGGCATGACCCTGGTCATCCAGACATTCGTCTATCCCGACGCATGGCCGACGCATCTCAGCTGGGCCGCGATCCTGCTTCCCCTTGTCGCCCGCGGCGGCGGCATCTGGTCCATGGATGCGCTTATTTTTCCCCGATCAAGGATGTGAGGCATAGCTAGCGCCAAGAAATATTGCCTGACGCGACCGATATTCTCCCGCCCCGCGTTCACGGGAGGCCGACTTCGCAGGGCCGACCGCGAACGCCAGATTATATGAAAAGCTGTCGTTGGGCCAAGCCAGTTGGGACGGCGGAATGATCCCACGGCCGGGTGTTCGGATGCATCACAACCGACCCATAGTTGTCATTCAACCGCCGACTTATCGCTCCCAGCTAACGACGGTCCGCTTACAAATTTCCGCTAGGGCCCACCGTCTATCGCCGGGCGAACAGATCCATGTTCGCATCGCCCCATGCCTTGAGTGCCTCGATTATCGGCAGAAGGGTGCTTCCACGATCGGAAAGACGATATTCCACCCGAGGCGGCACCTGCACGAATATCTCCCGCTCGATCAGTCCGTCCGCTTCCAGTTCGCGCAGCTGGTTGGTCAGCATGCGCTGCGTCACGCTCCCGCTGCGTCGACGCAGTTCGTTGAAGCGAACCGGCCCGTCCTGGAGATGATAGAGGATCACGGCTTTCCACTTGCCATCGATCAGGCTGATGGCGGCCTCCACCGCGCAGCCAGGCGCGCAATCGAGGCGGGAATGGCGCGGCTTGACCAAGGTACGGTATCCTTTTTGATACTATAGGCAGATTTTGTGCGTATCGTATGAAACGGCACTGCCACCACATAGGTACGGCAACTGCAAAAGGAAGCATTCTCATGCGTGCCATCGCCTATCATGATCCAGGTTCCATCGATCGGTCCGACGCCCTTCTGGATGTCGACCTTACTCTTCCCGCTGCCACTGGTCGCGATCTGCTGGTTGCGGTGCAGGCGGTATCGGTCAATCCCGTCGATACGAAGGTCCGCGCCGGCGCCCCGCCATTTGATGGCCGGGCGGAGCGCATATTGGGGTGGGACGCGGCAGGCATCGTCGAAGCCGTCGGGCCCGATGTCACGCGATTCAAGGCCGGCGATCGCGTCTTCTATGCCGGCAATATCGCCCGCGACGGCAGCAATGCCCAATATCAGCTTGTCGATGAGCGCATCGTCGGCCACGCGCCTTCCACGCTCTCGGCAGCACAGGCGGCCGCATTGCCGTTGACGGCCATCACTGCCTGGGAAACATTGTTCGATCGGCTGCGGGTGCAGGACAAGGCCGGGACAGAGCCTGCCGCCATCCTGATCATCGGCGGCGCGGGCGGCGTCGGGTCGGTGGCGATCCAGATCGCGCGGGCGCGCACGGATCTCACGATCATCGCCACGGCATCACGTCCCGAAACGCAGGACTGGGTCCGCAGCCTTGGCGCGCATCATGTCATCGACCATAGCCAGCCGATGGCCGCGCAGATCGCCGCTCTCGGGCTTGATGCACCGGCCTTCGTCTTCTCGACCACCCATACCGACCGGCATCTGGCCGACATTGCCGATCTGATCGCGCCACAGGGACGTTTCGCGCTCATCGACGATCCTGCAAGCCTCGACATTATCGCTTTCAAGCGGAAGGCCGTGTCGGTGCATTGGGAGCTGATGTTCACCCGGTCGCTCTTCGACACAGCCGATGTCGCAGAACAGGGACAGCTGCTCGAGGCGGTTTCTGCGCTGGTGGATCAGGGCGCAATCCGCACGACGCTGACGCAGACAATGTCACCGATCAATGCGGCCAATCTGATCGCGGCGCATCGTCAGATCGAAAGCGCAACCACGCGGGGCAAGATCGTGCTGGAGGGATGGGATCATGACTGATGCGGCTGGCGATGCCACCGTCTACCTCGTCGCGCGCCTGGTGCCGCGAGCCGGCAAGGCGGATGACCTCCTGCAAGCCGTGCTGGCGATATTGCCGCAGGTCCGTTCAGAACGCGGCTGCATCGCCTATCTTGCCCATGTGAGCCGGGATGAGCCGGGCGTGATCGTCATGATCGAGACTTGGGCGGATCAGGCCGCGCTGGACAGCCATGCCACCGCTCCGGCCTTTACCCGGCTTGCCGCTCGGTTTGCAGACCTGCTCGGCGCGCCGCCATCGCTGGAACGGTTGCAGCACGTCGGTTGAACGGAAACCTCAGGCCGTGCGCATCAGCCGACGCAGCGCCTGGGGCGGCTGTCCATAATTGCGCATGAACACCTCGCGCATGCGGCGCAGATCGATGAACCCGACCTCACGCGCCACCGCTTCCAGGCTGTGGCGCGTGTCCTCCAGCAGAAGCCGGGCGGCCTCGAGCCGCAGCTGTTCAACCGCCTTGGCCGGCGACTGACCGGTCTCTGCGCGGAAGGCGCGGCTGAACTGGCGAGGGGAAAGTGCCGCGACATCCGCCAGTTCCTCGACCGTCAGCGGATTTTGCAGATGGCTGCGGGCATGAACGAGCGCCTTCTGGATGCGATCGCTGCTGGGAGCGAGGTCCAGCATCTCGCTATGCTGCGACTGCCCGCCTGCGCGGCGGTGATGCATCACCAAGCGACGCGCCACCGATCGCGCAACATCAGCCCCCAGATCCTTCTCCACCATGGCGACCACGACGTCCAGGCCCGCCGTCAGCCCGGCCGAGGTCCAGACGGATCCTTCATTGATGAAGATGCGATCCTCCTCGACCCGGACATCGGGAAAGGCGCTACGCATCATCTGCGCATAGGCCCAGTGCGTAGTGGCCCGCCGCCCATCGAGCAGGCCCATCTGCGCGAGCAGAAAGGCACCAGTGCAAAGCCCCGCAATACGGCGGGCGGGCAGGGCGGCGGCCTGGAGCACTGCCAGGATCTCCGCGTCCTGGGGTGGCGGCGGCATCAGCCCCGCCATCAGCAGCAGCGTATCGACCGGCCCGGCCTCACCAAGCGGGACAGTGGGGATTTCAAACCCGCTGGACGATGCAACCGGTCCGCCGCCGACCGAATAGATGCCCAACGTATAGAAAGCGTCTTCCACCACCACATTGGCCAGTTCGAACGCGGCCTGCGCGCCCAGGGCGAGAAACTGGAAGCCCGGCGTCAGCACCATCGCGACATGTGGCATTTCTTCATCTCCTTATGTCCTGAATCATGTCGTTATACGTCATTTAAGACAAGATCCATCCTGTCCATAAAGGGGGTGTCGAAAGTCACCGACTGCTTCTTGAAAAAGGAACATCCCATGTCCCATGGCACTGCTCTCATCACCGGCGCATCCAGCGGGATCGGCGCCATCTATGCCGATCGCCTGGCTCGCCGCGGTCATGACCTGATCCTGGTCGCCCGCAGTCAGAGCAAGCTGCAATCGCTTGCCGCCAGGCTCTCGGACGAAACCGGCCGCGCGGTCGAGATTATCGCGGCCGACCTTGGCGACAGCGCCGACCTTGCCCGGGTCGAGGCGGTGCTGCGCAGCGACGCGAGCATCACGATGCTGGTCAACAATGCTGGGGTTGGCACGCACAGCAGCCTGCTCGAAAGCGATGTGGATCGCATGGAAGCGATGGTCCGCCTCAATGTCACGGCCCCCATGCGGCTGTCCTATGCCATCGCGCCCGCCTTCGTGGCGCGCGAAGGGGGCGCGATCATCAACATCGCCTCGATCGTGGCCATTACGCCTGAAATACTGAATGGCGTCTATGGCGGCTCGAAGGCGTTCGTTCAGGCCTTCAGCCAGTCGCTCCACAAGGAACTGGCCGACAAGGGCATCCGTATCCAGTCGGTCCTGCCCGGCGCGACTGCCACCGACTTCTGGGCAACTGGCGGCCTTCCGGTCGAAAATCTGCCCACAGAAATCGTCATGCGGGCCGAGGACATGGTCGATGCTGCGCTGGTCGGGTTCGACCGCGGCGAGACCAGCACGATCCCTGCGCTCGCGGACATCGCTCTGTGGGATGCGTTCCAAGCCGCCCGTGCTGCCCTTGCCCCCCAACTGTCCGCCAGCGCGCCGGCCGCCCGTTTCGGCCTTGCCGAGCGCGCAGCGGACTGAATTCTCCCACCTGAACTCTTTCCCAAAGGAACAAGATCATGTCGACCATCGCTCTTCTTTCCGACGCCGATGCCACGCCCGACACCGCCGCCATCTTCCGCGAGGCGAAGGCCCGCATGGGCAAGGTGCCAAACCTCCTGCGCGTCATGGCGCAGGCACCCGCCGTGCTGGATGTCTACTGGGATGGGCGCGGCGCGCTCGGTCAGGGGGTGCTTCCCGCAAAGGTTCAGGAACAGATCGCCATTGCCGTCGCGGCGGCCAACGGGTGCGACTATTGTCTGGCGGCACACACCGGGGCCGGACGTGCGGCGGGCCTGTCTGCGGCCGACCTCGCCGATGCACAGCGTGGTGAGGCCAATGGTGGCGATGCAGCGGCGATCCTGGCGCTCGCCCTGGACGTGAACGCCGCTCATGGTCGCGCTAGCCCGGATATTCTGGATCAGGCCCGTGCTGCAGGCCTGAACGACGCCGAGATACTCGAGACGATCGCCCATGTCGCGATCAGCATCCTCACCAACAGCATCAACAATATCGTGGGCACCAGCCTCGACTTCCCGCGCGTCGCACGCGTCGGAACGGTCGGCGCCTGATCCTGAAACCCCCGAGCCTGAACATCAGAGACAAGGACGAGATCCATGAAACTCACCGGCAACACCATCTTCATCACGGGCGGCACCAGCGGCATCGGTCGGGCCCTCGCCGAGGCGCTGCACAAGCGCGGCAACCAAGTCATCATTTCCGGGCGGCGCCGTGCCCTGCTGGATGCCGTCACGGCTGCCAATCCGGGCATGGCTGCGATCGAACTGGATATCAGCGATCCCATCAGCATCGGCCGTGCCGCCCAATCGATCAAGCGCGATTTTCCGGCAACCAATGTGCTGCTCAACAATGCCGGGATCATGCCGTTCGATGATGCGGCAGCGCAAATCGACGATCATATGGCGCAGGGCCTGATCACCACCAATCTGCTGGGGCCGATCCGTATGACGTCGGCGCTGATCGAGCATCTCAAGGCTCAGCCCGAGGCGACCATCCTCTATACCAGCAGCGTGCTTGCCTTTGTCCCGCTCGCGACCAACGCCATCTATTCGGCTACCAAGGCTGCGCTGCATTCCTACGCCCTGTCCCAGCGGTTCCAGCTTCGTGACACCGGCGTGCGGGTCCAGGAGATCGCCCCGCCATGGGTCGATACCGATCTTATCTACAGGAGCGGAGATCCGCGCGCGATGCCACTGGACGACTTCATCGAACAGACGCTGGTGGCGCTTGGCAGCGATGATTTCGAAATTCTGGTCGATGCGGTTAAGCCGCTGCGTGACAATCCGGGCGCGCAGGAACATGCGCTCGTCCACGCCTTCAATCAGAGCGTCGCGGATAATCCGATCCCGGTCGCGGCATGAAAATTCGAGGCGGGGCTGTCAAAGGCTCCGCTTCTCCCACCGACCCTTTGCCGCCGTTCAGCAGCCGATTTTTCATTCCCAGGTGCGGCCGGTCCGCTTTGCCGATCGGAACGTTCGAGACTGGCCGGTAGGAGACTGTCTGGTTCGTGTTTGGAAAATGGGGATAGCTGCCACTCTTACGCCGATGGTGAAGAAAGTCGGGCTGGTCGCGTGTTTCGCGATACCGAGGCGCACCACCAGCCCGATACCTATAGTCAGCCTACATTGCGAACCTGCGTCCCGAATGGGTTGTCGATGATGTAGCGCCAGTAGCCATCTTCTCCACGGCGCGCGATGTCGTTCGAGGTCGCGACCATGTGGAAATCATCGCCGGTTGGCGTCTTCCCCACGATGTTCCAGTCGAGCACTAGCGAAGCGATTGTGTCCGCCACAAAAACGTGCCGCGCGATGATAACCATTGGCAGTTGCACACTGTAATATTTCAGGAGCTCAGCACGAATGGCGGGAATGCCGCGCTGCGGCTCGCCATTTGCGCTGACGAGAATAGCGTCGGGTTCATAGAACCCACACATGATGTCGACATCCATCGAATTGAAATGCTGAAGAAGCGACGGAACGATCCCCTCTGGCGTGCGGGAAAGCGCGGGCATTGCAGTCATGAAAGTAGTCCTCTTGAGAGATGGTCAGGCCTGCGCCTTCACAGGGAGGCGGAACGGTGCGCCAAGACGGTTGAAAGCATTCATCGCGGCGATGGCGATGGTAAGATCGACCAGATCCTTGGGACCAAACGCCGCAGCGGCGGCCGCATAGGCTTCGTCCGAGGCATGCGTTTCGCTAACCAGCGTGACCTCCTCTGCCCAGGCCAGCGCCGCGCGATACTCCGCCGGAAAGAGATGCGGCACCTCCGCCCAGACTGGCACCAGCGCGATCTTGTCGATCGACATCGTCTTGAGAAGGTCGCGCGTATGCAGGTCGATGCAATGAGCGCAGCCGTTGATTTGAGATACTCGCAGGAAAGTGAGATGGATCAGTTCCTCTGGCAGATCGGTGCCCGTCGTCAGGTAATGGTGAATGCCGAACATCGCCTTCGCCCCCTGCGGGGCGACCTCGTGCCAGATCAGCCGTTTATTCTCGCTCATGATCATGTCCTTCGCTTGGGCCGCCATCTGGCGGCGCTCGCGAACTTGACGAGGCAGAGCAGTCAAGTGTGACATGACGAGACATTTTTTCCCCACTCCCCCGGACCTATGTCACATTTGCTCATGCTGGCTCGTTTATTGGGTATGACAACACAGGAGGTTTGAGTGTCAGCGCGCAACAGCGCCACAGATCAGGAAGCGGTGCACAGCGCCCAGCGCTTCGACGAATTTAAGGCGCAGCGCAGCCGACTGTTGCGTCTCGCCTATCGGATGCTTGGCTCTCTCAGTGACGCTGAAGATGTTGTGCAGGACGCCTGGCTGCGTTGGGCGCGCGCCGACAGCGCAATAGAATATCCAACCACATATCTGACCCGGATCGTCACGCGCCTGTGCCTTGACCGGCAGAAATCGGCGCGGACACAGCGCGAGACCTATGTCGGTCCATGGCTGCCCGACCCGCTTCTGGACTCTGTAGAACCCGACGTCATGATTGCTGATGACATTACCGTCACCCTGATGCTGGCCATGGAGCGGCTGTCTCCGCTAGAGCGGGCCGCGTTCCTTCTCCATGATGTTTTTGACATGAGTTTGCCCGAAGTGGCTCTGACGCTAGGCCGGGAGCCTGCCGCAGTCCGCCAGCTCGCATCGCGCGCGCGCAAACACGTTCGAACTGCGCGACCGCGCTTCGCCGTCGAGGCTACCGAAGCAGATCGGATCGCTCGCGCTTTCTTCGTCGCCGCACGCGATGGTGACACCGCCCAGCTGGCCGGGTTACTTGCGGAGGATGTCGAGATCCATGCCGATGGCGGCGGCAAGGTACTTGCCTTCCGAAATGTCGTCCGTGGGGTCGAGAACGCACTGCGGTTGTTCGCCGGACTTCACCGCAAGCACGCGCCTGTACCGACTTTGATCCGCACAGCGATGATCGATGGCCTGCCAGGCTATATCAGCATCGACGGTGCAGGCCTGTTGCAGACGACCGCGCTCGGAATGCACGAGGGCAGAATTACCGCCGTCTACATCGTGCGCAACCCTGACAAGCTAGGTCATATTCCTCCAGTGCATGAGTAACCCACGCCGAGGATGGTCATAATCCAATGTCTGCTTCTAGGTGCGGCATTATCGCTGTTAGATAGCTTGAATGGGCGCGTAACCGACGCTTCTGCGGTCGCCCCTTTGCGGCCATTCGGCCGCGATTTGTCGTCTATCATTTCCCGTCGGTCCGCTTTTTGCGTTGTTCTCGATCATATGGCTGATGGCGACCATGTGGATTGTGAGCGTCAAGAAGGAGATGGACGTCGACCGCCTTTCCATAACCAACTCTTCGACCAACAGCATTGCCAGCGCTCATCAATTGACTACATCTGTAGTCAATTGATGAGGAGGGGGTATGTTGCGTACCGTGATAGCCGCTGGCGCGTTGTGCATGCTGACGACAATGGCGTCGGCCTCGCACAAGATGAATGGCCAGTGGGTGTTGGTGGTCGATCGATGGGGAAATCCGGAGTATTCGACACTCAACCTGTCGATCCTGCAGGATGCGGTTTCCGGCGACTGGGACGGCGATCGTGTAGCAGGGACGATTGCTGGCAAGGCTTTGCATTTTTCGGTGACCGACAAGCGCGGAGCCGAATATCGGTTCGAGGCGCGTCTCGAAAAAGGCCGGCTGTCTGGTACCGCCAATTACCCTGATAATAATTTCCCGGATAGGCGGCAGGCATTTGCCTTCTCCTCCCGACCGGTGCCCGAGCGTCCGACGGCTCAGCCGCGCGTGATAGACTATGCCCCTCAATCCTTCGCCAACAGCTTCTCGGCTGAGCGCGATCCGGTCCTGACGATCTGGCCTGGAGATATCGTTCGAACCTCGACAATCGATTCCGGCGGCATTGATGCAAATGGCGTCACGCGCGCATTGTTCGGCAATCCGCAGACCGGCCCCTTCTTTGTTGCGGGAGCACAGCAAGGCGACACGCTCGCGATACACATCCGCAAGCTGACGCCCAATCGAGATTGGGCAGATAGCCTCGACACGATCGTGACACGCGTACTGGGGGCGGGCTTGAGTGCAAAAGCGTCCGATCTTGGCCGGCCAGTGCGATGGCGCCTCGATCGGGAGAGCGGATTTGCAACGCTCGAGGAGCCTGGAGATCGATTGAAAGACTATCGCGTCCCATTGCGACCAATGCTCGGCGGCGTCGGCCTGGCGAGTGGCTTTGCTTCTCCTCCACTATCGACAGGGGATACCGGTCGTGCAGGCGGCAACATGGACTTTCCCGAGGTGGTTGCGGGCAACACCGTCTTTTTGCCAGTCCAGCAACCCGGCGCGTTGCTGTATCTGGGTGACGCACACGCGCTCCAAGGGGACGGCGAAACCTCCCAATATGCACTCGAAACGTCGATGGACGTCGAATTCTCGGTCGAAATCATCAAGGGAAGCGCCATCATGATGCCCAGGATTGAATCACCTGATGCGATCATGGCATTGGGGCAGGCCGGCTCGCTCGACGAAGCCACGAGGGCCGCAACCACAGGTTTGATACAATGGCTGCAGCAGGATTATGGCTTGAGCCTTTCCGACGCGGCAAAGGTGCTCGGCAGCGCAGTGCGCTATTCAATCCCGAACCTCGCGGGTCGAAGTGTCGGCGTGGCAGCGCGCATCAACAAGGCCTTGCTTCCGGCTCGAAAACAAGCATCTGCAGGAACGGATTTTTAGCGAGCCACGGTGCATAATTGCCGTCGCAGCTTGGGGAGCGTAGCTGCCATCTCTGCTGCCGACCCAATTAAGACTCTCAAGAGCCAAATACTGGTTCCCAGCTGCTGACGGTCTGCTATCCAGGCAGGTGTCGACCAAAATACGACGTTCCGTTGCGACAGTGGGAGTGTCGGGTCAGGGCCGGAAACGGTCACACACAGGGCCGAGGGTGGTAAGCCGCTTCGAAAATGCCGGCAGCTTCGCCAGGATGATTGTACGCGCCAACAAAGAGGGGCGCATCAATTTAATTGAAGCGGCTCAAATCCGTCAAATTATCGCTCAAATGAAAAACAACAAATCCACTTCGCCGTGACGTTCTGCCGGTCGCATTGCCGATAGCGATATTTTGCTAGTGGATGCTATTGAACTGATGCGGTGGATGCCTCCCTTCAGCGGGCATCGTATAATGCTCAATGGCGCCATGGCGGTGCCCGAAGGGGGAGCATATGGCGAATGCACACATGCTGTCGATCGATCTGGCGAAGCGCAGCTTCCAAGTCTGCTCGACTGATCGAGCAGGGTCGTGTGTGTACCCTCGTAAAGCTTAGGCTGCCGTTTGATCTCTGAACGTTGCATAAAAGCTGCCTCCGCTGCTAAGCCTTTGCAACTTGCTATCTGTTTAGCTGGGGGGGTAGTGCAGAAGTTGGATTCGATGCGGCGCGCCGATGGCTTGCACGCCAAACCGTTGCGGCCGTCGCACTTGCTCAAGGGACAAGAAGCGAGCAAAACATGGAATCCGGAACAAGTTTCTCCAAAAGAAATCGTCATCGTATGAAAAATGAAGTTTATATTATAATAAATATTCAACTTTCTTGATTACGTATGCATTAGAATGGAGAGCTGATTTTGCTCGACACAACCATACACGCAAAAACTATTGCGAGACAATTTAGAAGAAGTGATTTTAGAGATTCATCCTGGGGTATAACTGCTGACGACAAAGATGAGATCATCGCTGATGCGTTGCGCGTAGCAGCCACTGGATTTACGACAGTTTCACTCAGGCGAAACTCTATCGGAGGCAAGCCAGTATATCGGCACGCTGCCCTATGCGAAGCATTATTGATTAGACACATTTCCGAAGGCCTGCGGCGGATAACAGGCGTTCAGCAATCAGATAGAAAATCTATAGTTAAGTCGCTTATTGCTCTCACAAGTGAAGGCGTTCCATTCAATATTCTTAAATTTGATATAAAATCTTTTTATGAAAGCGTAGACACCGATGCCCTAATTGAAAGATTGCGGCGTGACCCTGCTTTTTCCCGTCAGTCCATCGGACTGATCGAAACCTTTTTTGCTGCCCTCCAGAGCCAACGAATAAATGGACTGCCGCGCGGAATAGGCCTTAGTGCGACACTTTCAGAATATCTCCTTCGTGCATTCGACAGTGCCATCTCAAATTTCCCCGGCGTCAGATTCTATAGCCGATATGTAGACGACGGGATAATTCTAGCATCTGATAAAGTAGATGCGTCCCAACTACTAGATTTCGTAAAAGGCCTCCTCCCAATTGGATTAGAGCTGAATCGAGCTAAGACAAAGCCATATAAATTCGGTTCCTTTTTGCGGAGCGCAGGATCTACAACAGAGCACAGTATTAAATTTCTTGGGTACACCTTAGACATAAGTCATATAACGCGCACGAACGGACGTCTATGTCGAAATGTCCATGTAGACATTGCACATTCTAAGGTTGCAAAAATTAAAAGAAGAATTTGCCTATCTCTTTTGAATTTCAACAATGGTGGAAATTTTAACGATCTTCATAACAGAATAAAATTGCTTACAAGCAACTATGGTTTTGTTGATGATTCAACCGGCCAGCAACGATATTCTGGAATTAAATATAATTATGGTTTGATAGATCCGACAAATTCGCCGCAATTAGCTGCTCTTGATCGATTCTTGATAAATGTTGTGACATCAAGCCATCCAAACAATCGGATACGCCCAAATCTCACAAGGGTTCAGCGCGCAAGAATTTTAGGCTTCGGCTTCACGTCTGGGTTCTTAGCCAATCGCTTCTTCACTTTTGATGAAGTCACTCTGAAAAATTTGATCGGATGCTGGTCGCATGCGTAAACGGGTAATTGCCAAGGGCAATGTGAGGCGTGCCGATTATCTTCGGGCCGTAGTTACTGACACGCTACCAGAAGAAGTTCCGATAATATTTTCAAACGATGGCTTCTACAGCAATCTATCACAGCGCGTTCCACATTCTGCTGAAGCTGCGCTGTTCGTGGAAACGCTTCTCACTCCCGAACGCTCATACACTAAGCCTTATCGCTATAGCGTACTTAAAGACGCATGGTCGGCTCGAGGGCTCAGCCTTATCCATCCCTCAGCTCAACAAGCTACGGCTGAGTTCTATGAGAAATATGACTCGCTCATATGCTATTACGGAGGGCGATCCGAAGCATCTCTGCGGGCACCGGTAAAAGTGGGCAGCACATTCTTCGTCAAAGGCCCAGCAAGCGGACGGAACCAGCTCCGCCGCAGCGGTATCGATACCGTAACGATAGAAAACTCAGTTTCAAATCCAGCGTCTTATTTCGCCTATAATAAAATTAGCCGCGCTCACGAATTTTTCGATTCGAATGAATATTTACATTTGGAGAAAAAATATCAATTTTTTAGATCACTAGATGTCAGCAAGTGCTTTGGAAGTATCTATACTCATACCCTATACTGGGCGGTTTCTGATGTCCAAACCGCCAAGGACAGCACGAACTCGGCCGGATTTGCCAATGAGTTTGATCGTCTGATGCAGTCTATGAACTACAATGAGACAAATGGGATTTGTGTCGGGCCTGAGATAAGTCGCATTTTTGCTGAAATTATATTTGCGGAAATAGATCGAAGAGTAATTCGTTCCTTATCGCAACGTGATATATCATTTCGCACGGATTACGAATTTCGCAGATATGTTGATGATTACTATGTATTTGCGCAAGATGAAATTACGGCGGATCGGGTAACCGCTGCCATCCAGACCAACCTGAAAGAGTTTAATCTTCATCTAAATGAAGCAAAGACCGTAACCATATCTCGGCCTTTTTCGACAAAAAAGTCCAGAATTATTGCCGAGACTAATGCAGTGCTTACTAAATTTTTTGGTCGTTTTCTGGAAGAAAGGTCAGATGGCGATGAGGCTGCATTGATTCCAAAGATGATTATGCGCGCTGACGCATTAATACGCTCACTAGTAAGTGATATAAAGGCTATATGTACGGTTCATCAGACCGGGTATGATACGGTTTCAGATTATATCGTATCTGCCGCAAGCAAGAGAATGACTGAATTGTCTGACGGATTTGGGATATTGGAAAACTATGAATACGATAAGGAGAAGTATATTGCATCATCTATGATGTTGATTGAAGTGATATATTTCTTTTATACTGTGAATCCTACCGTCCGGTCGTCACTAAATGTTGCTCGTGCAACCATTACGTCAACCCGCCTATTCCGCGAAAATTTCCCCGATCGATTAGCGCACTTGTCGGAAAGCATTGTCCGGTGGACCTTGGATTTGGCAAAGTCCATCAGGCGAAATTCGCGTCACAAGGACCTTACAGCCGTTCCAGTGGAAGTTCTCAATATTTTGATTCCTATGCGTGAAATCGCGGCATCGGAACCGTTAGTGGATGAATTGATAGATTCAATGTGCTCTACTGTAGACAGTTTCGATTATTTTGAAATTGTATCATTTTTGTTTCTGTCGGGAGGAAGGGTGAAGCACCGCGCGCTCATCAGAGAGCTTTTTGACCGCGCGAAAATGGTTGTTGCGAATGGACTCGGTCCTCGTACCGATTCGCAATCGGCTCACCTGGCGCTCGATATTTTAAGCTGCCCTTATGTCCCGCTCCAAAGGCGCGCGAGCTGGTTCAACATTCTCCGGTCGCAATGTCAGCTTCCGGGCATTTCCGCAGTTGAAGCTCGTAACGCGGTTACGGAAATCGAAGCCCATCCATGGTTTGTTCGCTGGGCAACGATCGACCTGCTGAGCATATTGCGGAAAAAGGAGTTGAGCGCGGTCTATTAATCGGACACAAGACGCACGGGTTCTGTCCTTTCACTTGAGAGCAGTCCGCTGCTCTATTCTCCCGTCCAAAGGCATTCTCTTTGCTAGAGCTTGCTAGGCGACGATGATGAGCCTCCGTGCACACACCAAACGTGACTGGGCAGACCCACCCAGCGATGTTGCCTCGTGGGCGCCACCACGAGCCACACAAAAATTGCTTGCCAAACCTCTCTCTGAGACCCAAAAAATGTGCCCTGAGACATTTTTGTATGCCTCATAAGTATATGATCTATTTCAATTTATTGGCAGCACGGGTGCGTAGGGTGCGTAGGGTGCGTTACCGTCTTTTGAGGCTAGTACATCTACGAGTCGTGAACGGCAGCTTTCTTGGGTTCGCGTTTCTGAAGCCGACATTCCGGTAAGTCCCATCCCTTGCCGTTAGCAGCCGGGCGGACCACTCCAAGCAACAGCCCGAAGCCACCTGCTCGCGCGTGTTGCATATTTTTGCGGTCACCCAGACCACATCGCCAGGACGCGGGCGCGCGTTTCGATCTTTACATGACGATCACGAAAGCGCTTCTCGTCAACGCTGAGCCAGACAAAAAAAAAGGCCGATCAGAAGACCGGCCGATGAGTTTTAGGAGAGGATGCCTGAAAGGCAGGGCCTCTATGGTTGGGCGGCGCTGTCCTGCCAATTGACAAAGGCTGGAGTGCGATTGCGCCTTGCGCAATTGAGGAGGATGCGGGCCTGTCAGAGGCCGAGCTGTTGGAGGCATGCCCCAGCCTGCTGATGATAGGTGCCGCCAAAGAGCCGGACATGGACGAGCAGCGGCCACAGCCGATAGACGGGCTGGCGGTCTTCCCAGCCCTGGGTGAGGCCGCAAGCATCGTAGAATATCTGTGGCGGCTGGTCGAACAGCCCCAGCATGGCGAGATCGACTTCGCGGTCGCCATAATAGCATGCAGGGTCGATCAGCCCTCTGATCCGGTCCTGGCCGACAAGGATATTGCCACCCCATAGATCGCCATGGAGGAGGGCTGAGGGCGGGCGATTGGGTATGTGCTCGCCAAGGCGATCGGCGAGCCGCTCAACCCGATGGGCCAGCTGGGCACTGAGATGCGGAATATGGCAGCGCAGGCGTTTCTCCGCCCAGAACTCGACCCAGTTGTCGGATCGGCCATTGGGGATCAACACATCGCCAAAGCCATAATCGCGATCCCAGCCATAGGCCACCTGGCTCTGGGCATGGAGATGGTCCAGCAGTTCGGCAAGATGCGCCCAGTTCCGGGCGAGCCGGGCGCTCGAGGGTAGATCCTCAAGCCCAACTTGAACAGTGCTTTTGGAAAAGGCATTTTTGTTCAATGACATGCACGCACCGGCGCGAGTGTTACCACTACATTTTTGGGTTTGGTTGAGCTTGCAGAGGCTTAGGTTCGCGGCGGCAGT
>NZ_NOIW01000040.1:0-45107 GCF_002708645.1 Sphingobium sp. IP1 | reverse complement strand
GGGGGGGGGAGGGGCAAACCCCATGCCGGGACGCCTCGCGGTTTAGAGAGGCGGCCCCCGCGACACCCTCCCCTTTCCCCCCCTTCCCCCCCCGACCCACAGGCCCCGCCATGACTGCCCCCGAAACCCGCCCCGACATTTTCGACCGCGCCCTGCGCGCCCGTCACCGCGACCGGATGCTCGGCGCCTTTGCCGATCACGACTTCCTCCACCGCGCGATGCTGGACGAACTGCTCGAACGGCTGGCCGATGTGCAGCGTGATCTGCCCGAAGTGTTGCTGGTCGGCTGCCCGGACGGCAGCGCGAAGGCTGCGCTCGAAGCCATGGGCAAGCGCGTCGCCTGCGCCGATCCCGGCTTCCTGGCCGCGCAATGGGCCGGCGGCGTGCAGGCGGACGAGGATGCCCTGCCCTTTGCCGACAATAGTTTCGACCTGGTCATCGCCTGCGGTACGCTCGACAGCGTCAATGACCTGCCCGGCGCGCTGATCCTGATGCGCCGTGTGCTGCGGCCCGACGGTCTGATGCTCGCCGCCTTTGCCGGCGCCGGCAGCCTGTCCCGCCTCAAGTCCGCCCTGCTCGCGGCCGAAGGCGACCGGCCCGGCCAGCATGTCCATCCCCAGGTCGATGTCCGTTCGGCCGGCGATCTCTTGAGCCGCGCCGGCTTCGCCATGCCGGTGGCCGATGGAGAGACGCTCAATATCCGCTATGGCGACATCGTCCGGCTGATGCATGATCTGCGCGGCATGGGCGCGGGCAATGCGCTCGCCACCCGCCCGCCGGCCCTGTCGCGCGATGTGCTGATGCGCGCCGCCGCCCATTTCGCCGATGCCGCCGATCCCGACGGCCGCACCGCCGAACAGATGGCGCTCATCTATCTGTCCGGCTGGAAACCCGATGCCAGCCAGGCCGCCCCCGCCCGCCGCGGCAGCGCCACCGTCTCGCTGGCCGCCGCGCTCAAGGGCAAGGACTGATCCTCAGGCCGCGACGCTCAGGAAGCGGGATCGCTTGCCGCGATTATAGTCGCGATAGAAGGCCATGAACTCGTCCGCCGGCAACGCCTTGGCATAATACCAGCCCTGCGCGAACTGGACGCCGGCCTTGCGGACATAGGCATCCTGTTCGCGCGTCTCCACCCCTTCGGCGATCAGGTTCAGCTTCAGCGCCCGCCCCATCCCGATGATATGGGGCGTGACCACGCTGGCCGCCGCATCCCGGCCGATCGCATCGATGAAGCATTTGTCGATCTTGAGCGCGTCGAGCGGCAATGTCTCCAGCAGCGACAGGCTGGAATAGCCGGTGCCGAAATCGTCGATCGCCATCAGATGCCCGGCATCGCGCGCGCGGGCGATGGTCGCGCGGGCGGTGTCCGGGTTGATCAGGCTGCGCTCGGTCACCTCCAGCCAGATCTGGCCCGGCGCGATGCCGACCTTGGCTATCTCGCGCTCCAGCACCTCCAGGAAACGGCCGCTTTCCAGGTCGCGCGCGGAGATGTTGATCGCCACATGCACCTGCTGCTCGGCCAGCAGCATGGCGTGCAGGTCCGCCACCACCTGCTCGATCACATGGTCGGTAATGTCCAGGATCAGCCCGCTCTGCTCGGCCAGCGGGATGAACAGGTCGGGCGCTATCCACCGGCCATCGGGCCGCCGCCACCGCACCAGCGCCTCGGCGCCCACGCAATAGCCGGTCGCAAGTTCGATCAGCGGCTGATAATGAACCTGGAACTCGCGCTTGCGGATGGCCAGCTTCAGTTCCTTTTCCGGCGACAGGCGCTGGCGCGACACCCACAGGATCAGCAGCATCAGGATCGCGGACGCCACCAGCCCGATCGGCAACAGCAGGCGCATCTCGCTGCCCAGCTTCGCATCGATGGCGCTGCGATCGGCAATGGCAAAGGCGGTCAGGTCGCCGCGCTGCACCGACGCATAGATGTCCGTCGCATCCATCCCGGTCATCGCCTGCCGGCTCAATTGTCCGACCAGCCCGTCATTGGCCCGCCCGGTAATGGCGATCAGCGTCCCCTGCCGCGTCGCGATGCCCAGGATCATGTGGCTGTCGGACAAGACATCGACCAGTCGCTGCGGCAGGATCAGCACATTATGGTCACGATAGCCCAGCACCATCACCTCGCGGGCATGGCTGATGCGCGGCTTCACATGCAGATGAAGCGCATAACCGCCCGCCAGCGTCGCCGAAGGCGTCCCGCGCCCGATGACGACATCCGCCGGCACCTTGCCCCACCCGGTGCAGGCCAGCCGATCGCCATCATAATGGCCCACCTCCTCCACCGCCCCGCTGTCGATCGCCAACTGGCGCATCCGCACGATATGGCCGACGGAACAATCGCCCTTGCCGACCTGCGTCAGCACATCCTTGGCGTCGGTCAGCACCTGCTCGGCGCGCAGCAGCGTCCAGTTGGCATATTCCTGCATATGCGCGCGCTCGGCGGCGATCGCCCGCTCGCGCGAAAAATGGACGGTCAGTGCCAGTGGAATGACGATCGCCAATATCGCCAATATCAGGGCCAGAAAGATAATGATCCGTCGCCGCAAGTCCGGCCCCCATCTTCATTCGCCATCGGAGCAGCAAAACCTGCGCCGTCAGCAGAGCAAAGACGAGTATTTATTTTGTTAACGGCCTGTCCTTGCGCGCGAAAGCGCAACGCCCTGTCGCCCTGATGCTCAGCGCAGGCTCAGATAGAGGGTGATGGTCGCCAGCGAGGCAATGGTGGAGACCAGCACCACCCGCGCGGTGATGCCCGCTTCCCGGCCATAGAATTCGGCGACCATGAACGGGCCGGTGCCGGTCGGCAGCGCCGCCATCAGCACCGCCGTCGCCGCCAGCGCCGGCGGCAGGCGGAAGATCAGCGCCAGCGCCCCGGTCAGCAGCGGCTGCGCCAGCAGCTTCATGCCTACCAGAAACCCCACCGCACCCGCCGGCGGCGGCGCGCCCTCCCGCTTCTCGGCGATGAACAGCCCCAGCGCGACCAGCGCACAGGGCGACGCCGCGCCGCCCAGCAGCGCCAGGAACTTGTCGAGCGGCGCCGGCAGCGGAATGGCGAAGGCCAGGAACAGCCCGCCGACCAGCGGCGCCACCAGCAGCGGATTGGTCGCCAGCGACCGTGCGACCTTGGCCATCATATGCCCCGGCCGCCGCTCGCTCTGCATCCCGATCTCGATCAGGATCAGCGCCACGGCAAACAGCACGCAGACGGTCATGATCGTCGCCACCAGGGTCGGTGCCAGCGATGCCGGCCCCAATATCGTCGCCGCCAGCGGAAAGCCGATGAAACCGGTATTGGCATAGCCTGCGTTCAGTCCATCGACCGTCGCATCCGCCAGATGCCGTCCCCCGCGTCGCCGCAGCACCAGCGTCGCGGCAAAGCTCAGCCCCGCGCCGATGCCGAAGACGGCAATGAAACCGGGTTGCCAGATGTCGCTCCATCGCGCCTTGGCGACAATGTCGAACAGCAGCGCCGGCAGCGCCAGCCACACCACGAAGCGGTTGAGTTCGCCGGTCGCATGCGGCCCCAGCACGCCGCTCCTGCGGGCGATCCATCCCGCCCCGATCAGCGCGAAGATGGGCAGGACGATCAGCAGCACGGGCAACATCGAACGGACTTTCGGGACAGCGGAAACAGCACTCGCCTACGCCTCCGGATCGATGCATACCAATGCCATTGCATGGAATGATTGATACTGTTTCCGTATGATCGATATTCGCCAGCTCCGCTATTTCGTCGCCGTCGCCGAAACGCTGCATTTTGGCCGCGCGGCCGAACGGCTGCACGTCACCCAGCCGCCGCTCAGTCGTCAGGTGGCCGCACTGGAACAGGAACTGGGCGTCCGCCTGATCGAGCGCCATTCGCGCCGCGCCGTGCTGACTCCCGCCGGCGCCCGCTTCCTGGAGGATGCCCGGCAGATCATCGCGGCGCTCGACCGCGCCTGTCGCGATGCGCGCGCCTGGCAGTCCGGCGATCTTGGCGAACTGACGATCGGCTTCATGATGCATGCCGCCTATAGCAGCGTGCCCCTGCTCACCCGCCGCTTCGCCACCGCCCATCCCGACGTCACGCTGCACCTGCGCGAAACATTGCCGATGATGCTTGCCGACGGCGTGATGGAGGGGCGCTTCGACGCCGCCATCGGCTTCGATCCCGGCCCCCGGCGCGGCCTCGTCACCAGCCCGCTCTATCGCGAGCCGCTCGCCGCCGTCGTCCCGTCGGACCATCATCTGGCCAGTGCCAGCGCCCTCACCCCCGACCAGTTGGCCGGCGAACGCTTCATCCTCTCGCCCGCGGATGTGACGCCGACGCTGCGCCGCGCGATCCTGGGCTGGCTGGCCGCGCCGCCCGCCATATTGCTCGAAACCCAGTTGCAGCAGACGATCGTCAGCCTGGTCGGCGAAGGGCTGGGCGTCGCGATCGTGCCGGAATCGCTGCGGCGCCTCGCCATGACCAGCGTGCGCTTCGTGCCGCTGGTCGACGCGCCGATGGTCGAGCAACTGTTGATGGTTCGCCCCGACGCCCGCAATCCGGCACTCGCCCATCTGCGCGCGATCGCCGACAGCCTCCAGCCCGCATGAAACGGCCCGCTGTCCTACAGCGCGCCGAACTGCCATGATCGCGCCCGGCTCTTTCTCAACTCAGGCAGGCGGGACGACGCAAGGAAATTTCCAACCATCGACATAAAATGTCAAAATATGCGGGAAATATGCGAAGTTAAGCGGCGACTTTCCTATTTCCGCCGCCCCTTTCAGGCCACTTCGGTCAGGCTGACAGCGCTTCCGCCCGCGCGTCCAGCACGACCCGGTTCCGCCCCTCGCGCTTGGCGCGATAGAGCGCGGCATCGGCCGCCTTGATCAGTGTCGAGCCGTCGCGCTCCATGCTCTCTTCCCAGGTCGCGACGCCGAAGGACATGGTCGTCGACCCCAGCGTGCGCCCACCCTGGTTGACCATCAGCTCGCTGATCGCCTGGCGGACGATCTCCACCCGGTCGGCCAGCACCACGGCCGATGTGCCCGGCGCAATGATGGTGAACTCCTCGCCGCCAAAGCGGCAGACGACATCGCCGTCACGGAAGCGGCTGCGCATTTCGGTCGCGACCGCCTGCAACACCGCGTCGCCCGCCTCATGGCCGAACTCGTCGTTGAAGCGCTTGAAATGGTCGACGTCGCACATGACCAGGCTCAGCGGGCTGCCGGTGCGCGTCGCCCGCGCAATCTCCAGCGCCAGCGTCTCTTCCATGTAGCGGCGGTTGAACAGGCTGGTCAGCGGATCGCGGATCGTCTGTTCGCGCAGGCCGCGTTGCAGACGGTGATTGACCAGGGCCGACGCGATATTCTCGGTCAGCACGGTCAGGCGGAACCGGTTCTCGGCCCCTACCACGCCGCGCAGATACAGCACGCCGATCACCTCACCCCCGGCCAGCAACGGTTCGCAATGATAATGGTCCGCCTCGGCCCCGACATGGGCACAGACGATGTCCGATCCCTGCTCGGTCACATAATGGCTCTGCCCGCGCCGCAGCGCCCAGCACTGGTCGGGCGCAAAGCCCGCCTGCTCGACCTCCAGCCCGCCCCAGGCCGCGATCGGCACCAGCAGGTTGCGGGAATTATTATGGGCATAGAGAGCACCGGGGATATCGGGCAGCACGCGCGGCACGAACACCCGGATGATCGACGCCAGTTCCTCGTCGGTGCGGGCCGCCTGCATCCGGTGGGCCATGCCGCCCAGCAGTTCGATCACCTCGCCGCGTTCGCGCAGCACCTGCGCATTGGCGCTCAATTCCTGGTTGGCGATCTTCAGCCGCCCCTCGCTGTCCACCTGGTCGGCGACCGCCGCCTCCAGTTCGCGCGCCATTTCATTATAGCCGCCGGCCAGCCGCTCGAACTCGCTCGATCGCATCTCGACATCGATGCGCGCGCTGCGATCGCCCGCGCCCAGCTTGCCCATCACCGTCATCATCGCATCGACCGGACGGCGGATGCCGCGGATCAGCGCAACGCCCATGATGACGATGATCGCCACCGTCAACGGCGTGCCCAGCAGCACCAGCCAGCGAATATAGTTGAGCCGCCGTTCCACCGCGCCCATGCGCTCGACCGACAGCGAACGCTCCTCGGCCAGCAGGTCGCCGACCCGCGCTTCGACCATCAGCATCAGATAACGGCCCCGTCCGGTCGCGGTCGATGCCTGCGCCCCGGCAAAGTCGCCCGCGCGGGTCATGGCCGCCGATTTCTCCAGGCTCGCGGCCCGTTCCGTCACCAGCGCGCGCACCTGCTGCGCCCGTTCATTCTGCGGCGGATTGTCGGCGGTCAGCCTGACCAGCGCGGCGGCATCATGCTTGGCGGCGGCGATCTCGGCGGCGACGGTCTCGGCAAATTCGGGATTGCGGGTCAGCACATAGCCGCGCTGTCCCGACTCCGCTTCCTGCAGATGGCCCAGCGTCCGGTTCGCGGTCTTGAGCACCTGCGAGGAATGGGTCACCCAGCCCAGGCTACCGCGCATCTGCGCCGACCCGTCGAGCAACAGCCCGGCGAGCAGCACCATCACCACGCACAATATGCCGCACAGCACCACAATCCGATGGGACAATGATCCGACCAACTGACACTCCCTGGGTCCGCAAGCCCATCGCCTTTGGTCAATCGCTTCGCCGATGCAACATGAATCATTGTTTTTTAGGGAGAATTGCGACCGATCGAAGACTCCTGGCTCAGCCTGTCCCTTGTAGCACAGCCAGGCTGCCAATCGTCGGCGGGTCGATCACGGCCCGTCCCGTCCACGCCTCGCCTTCCCGCACATAATCGACATGGCTGGCCCGGCGAAACGCGTTGCCATCCCAGACGATCACCTGCAGTTCGATCGCATTGTTGCGCCGGACATGCAGCCAGTTGAAGCTTTGCGGCTCCGCATTGCGCAGCCGGGTCGATGTCGCCGTCCCCGCCTGGATCACCAGCGCCCCGCCGCTATGCGCCACCATCTTCTGCGCGGCCTCCGCATAGGTGCGGTGGAAATGGCCGGCCAGGGCGACATGCACCCCCGCCTCGCACGCCGCCTGCACCGCATCCTCATGCCGCCCCACCGCCTCGCTCAACTCCCCGCCCCGGCCGATCGGCATGGCGAACAGCGGATGATGGGTCACCAGGATGCGAGTCTTGGCCGGCGCCACCTGCGCGAAACTCTCGCGCAGCCGGTCCATCTGGTCATGGTTGATCCGCCCGTCCTTGATCGTCAGCGACCGGGCGGTGTTGAGCCCCAGTATCGCGACCTCGTCATCCTCGTAAAAGGGACAGAGATCGCGGCTGATATAGCGTTTGTAGCGCGCCAGCGGCCGGGCGAAGCGGCGCACCACGTCGAACAGCGGCACATCATGATTGCCGGGGATCACTAGGATCTTCAACCCCGCCGCGCGCAGGCGACCCAGCCAGGCTGCCGCCGCCCTGAACTGCTCCACCCGCGCCCGCTGGGTCAGGTCGCCGCTGATGACGACCAGGTCCGGCCGGCGTTCCTCCAGCCAGGCGGTGGCGGCGTCGACGATACGCGGATCATGCGCGCCGAAATGAATGTCGGACAGATGGGCGATACGGGCCATGCCTCCCCAACGAATCCATCGCTATTCGTTTCCGATGGACCCGAAATCGCCGCACGGTGTTATTGCGGCATGGAAACGAAAACGCTCCCCCGGCAGGCGATCCTCGTCGTCAACGCCCATAGCCGACGCGGTCAGGACAATTTCAATCAGGCAAGGGAAAAGCTCGAAGCCGCCGGCGTCGAGCTGATCGCCGCCCATGCGGTCGACGACCCCGAACAGATGGCCACCACCGTCCGCCAGGCGGTGGAAAGCGGCGCGCCGATGGTCATCGTCGGCGGCGGCGATGGCTCCATGTCGGGCACGGTCGACGAACTAGTCGGCAAAGATTGCGTCTTCGGCGTGCTGCCGCTCGGCACCGCCAACAGCTTCGCCCGCACATTGGGCCTGCCACTCGACCTCGACGGCGCGGTCCGCGCCATCGCCACCGGCCAGCGCCGCCGCGTGGATCTGGGCATGATCGATCGCGACTATTTCGTGAATGCCGCGTCCCTAGGCCTGTCGCCGATGATCGGCCAGACCGTGCCGCACAAGCTCAAACGCTATCTCGGCCGCATCGGCTATCTGCTCTGGGCGGTCAAATGCTCGGTCGGCTTCCGCGCCTTCCGCCTGACCATCGACGATGGAGTGAAGGAACGGCGCCTGTGGTCGACCGAGGTGCGCATCCTCAACGGCCCCTATCATGGCGGGGTCGAGTTGTCGGACCATGCCGCCGTCGATACCGGCGAGATCGTGATCCAGGCCGTCGTCGGCCGCTCCAAACCGCGCCTTGCCTGGGACTGGTATGCCAAATTCTTCAAGCTGCGCGACCGCAACGCCCATACGGAGGAATTTCACGGCCGCCAGTTCAGACTCGCCTGCCACCCGCCACAGAAAATATCGATCGACGGCGAAGTGCTGGCAAAAACCCCCGTCACGGTAAAGATCGCCCCCGGTGCGGTCGATGTGGCGGTGCCGCAGGACTAGGCGGCAAGAACAAGTCTAGACGGTCGGGAAGCGACCATTCATCGCCATTCCTTCTCCCTTGAGGGAGATGGATATTAAGCGTTGCCGCGTAGCGGCCAGGCGAAGTTGGATGAGGGGGATGCGCTATCTTGGTCCATGTACGCGAGGGTACGTCCCCTCACCCAGCAGCGTCATCCCGGCACAGGTAGCACCCTCTCTTCTTCGGAGCAGGCGAAGGTCAATTTCCGCCCAACCTCACGGCATCAGCCGGCGGCGCCCTTCCCACAGATGCCAGCGCATCGCCAGCGCGGCGCCCTCGGCATCCTGGGCGCGGATGGCGGCGACGATCTGTTCATGTTCGCGCAGCATGGTCGCGATCACTTCGGGTGGGCGCGATCGGCTGATGTCGACGCCGGCGCGCATCACCTTGTCGACATCGGCATGGAGCGCGTCGAAGGCGATCAGGAAGGCCGGGTTGCCGGTCGCCTCGGCAATGCGGCGGTGCAGTTCCATATCCTCGGCATGGGCTGGCTCGCTCGACAGCAGGGCGGTGCGCAGCATCTCCATCCCTTCCTCGACATGGGCCATTTCGATCGGGCTGCGGCGGGTGGCGGCAAGGCGCGCGGCCTCCGCCTCCAGTACGAAGCGGACCTCGTAACTGCCGAGCGTCGCCGGCAGTTCGGTCGCCGGCATGAAGGCGGCGAGGCGCTGCGACGGGCGGCTTTTCACGAAGGAGCCGGCACCCCGGCGCGCCTCGGTAATGCCGTCCGAGGCGAGCCGGACCAGCGCCTCGCGCACGATCGCGCGGGAGACGCCGAACCGCTCCGCCAGCGCCGCTTCCGACGGCAGGCGGTCCCCGACCGCCAGATCCTGGTCGTTGATGATCTCGACGATGCCGGCATAGGCATGGTCGGACAATCGAGCCTGGTTCATCGGCGCACCTGTGGATCGCTGGGCAACATCCTGTGCCTCCTAGTCATGAGAGGCTGCCGACGACAAGCGTCAGCAGCGCCCTGGTCAGAAGATGCTGCTCGCGACCAGCACGAGGAGCAGGCCGACCACCGCGACCACGGTTTCCATGATCGACCAGGTCTTGAACGTGCCCGGCATGTCGGTGCCGAGATAGGATTTGACCAGCCAGAAGCCGGGATCATTGACGTGGGAGAAGAAGAGCGAGCCCGCGCCGATCGCCAGCACCATCCATTCGGGCTCCACGCCCGATGCGGCGACGAGGCCCTGCATCACGCCGGCGGTGGTGATGGTGGCGACGGTGGCCGAACCGGTAGCCAGGCGGATGCAGACCGATACGCCCCAGGCGAGCAGGATCGGCGAGATCGCGCCGCCGGCGGCAAAGCGGACCAGCAGATCGGAGAGACCAGCCGTCACCAGCACCTGCTTGAGCGCGCCGCCCGCGCCGATCGCCAGGATGATGCCGCCGGCCGGGACCATCGCTTCGGACCAGATCGCGTTCTGGATCTTCGCGTCGGTGATGCGGCGGCCGAACAGCAGGGGCAGTGCGACCAGCACCGCGATCAGCAGCGCGACGACCGGATCGCTGACCCAGCCGAGCCAGTGGAAATGCGGCGCGACCGACGCCGGCAGCAGCGCCACCGCCTGTCCCGCCGCGATCAGCACCACCGGCAGCAGCACGGCGGCGAGCGCCCGGCCGACCGAGGGGGTGGCGACATCGACCTTGACCGGATCGAGCAAGGGCGGATTGAGCTTCACGCCGGGGGCGGTGAAGCGGGCGAGCACGGGGCCGGCGATGATCGCGGTCGGGATGCCGACGATCAGGCCATAGAGAAGGGTGAGGCCGAGATTGGCGCCGAGCGCGTTGACGGCGAGCAGCGGCCCCGGATGCGGCGGCACCAGCGCATGGACGACCGACAGGCCCGACAGCGCGGGCAGCATCAGCTTGAGCTTGGCGGTATCGCCATTCTGCCCGGCGGGCAGCGCGGCGGCGGCGGAGGCGACGATCGGCAGCAGCAGGACGAGGCCGGTCTCGAAGAAGAGCGGCAGGCCGATGACGATGGCGGTGAACAGGCTGGCCCAGGGCGCGCCCTTCACGCCGGAGATGCGCAGCGCCGAGCGGGCAAGGCCGCCAGCGCCGTCCGACAATTGCAGCATCGCGCCGAGGCCCAGGCCCAGCGCCACGACCAGGCCGGTGCCGCCCAATATGGCGCCCGCGCCCTTTTCGACCGCCTTGGCGGTTTCCTCCATCGGCAGGCCGGCGATCAGGCCGACGGTGAAGGCACCGCACAGCAGGCCGACAAAGGGATGGAGCCGGCCGCGGATGATGAGGGCGATGGAAAGGGCGATGCCGATGACGGCGGCGATCAGCAGGCGATAATCGGCGGGGGTCATCGGCCAATGCCTCCCTGTAGTTCGCCCTGGCTGAACGCCCGGCCACATGGCACCGATCGACGATATGGTAACGCCATCCCCACCCTCTCTTTCCTATGCGTAGCCGGTCATCCGCAGGGCGAATCCCGAAAATCTGTTAGACAGGTTATAGCCGCATTTCGGCCATGCGCTAGGTTATTTCCCGAATATTGCAAATTTTCGCTTGAACCTGTCTGACTGATTCCAGTATCGTTAGCGCTAACGAATCCTTGGGCCGGTCCAGGCCCCAACGCGGATCAATCAGAGGGAGAGGCAGGATGCAGGATCTGCACATTCTCGATCGCCAGGACCAGATGGTCCCCGAAGCCCCACATCTCACGCCGACCCAGATGAAGGTGATGCGCTGCGTCCATTCCGGCCTGCTCAACAAGCAGATCGCCTATGAGCTGGGCATGGCCGAGGCGACGGTGAAGGTCCATATGACCGCGCTGATGCGCAAGCTCAACGTCCGCAACCGCACCCAGGTCGCCATCGCCGCCAGTCATTTCGGCTGGATGCGCCCGGCGCTGAGCCGCGCCGCCGACTGAACACCACCCTCTTGGCGGGAGACGCCGCATGGATCGATCGCGACGGGAGTTGATGGGGGGCATCGGCGCCGGGCTGGTGCTGGCCGGCATGGGCAGCACGACCGCCTGCGCCGCGCCACAGCGTAAGCTGGGCTATGCCATTGTCGGCCTGGGCTATTATGCCACGCAGCAGATCATGCCCAATTTCGCCGGCTGCGAGCATGCGAAGCTGGTCGCGCTGGTCAGCGGCACCCCGGCCAAGCTGGTCCAATATGGCGACCAGTACGGCATCCCCAAGACGCATCGCTACAGCTATGCCGATTTTGATCGGATCCGCGACAATCCCGATATCGACATCGTCTATATCGTCCTGCCCAACAGCCTCCATGCTGAATATAGCATCCGCGCGGCGCAGGCGGGCAAGCATGTGATGTGCGAGAAGCCGATGGCGGTGTCGGTGGCCGAATGCGAGGCGATGATGGCCGCCTGCGCCAAGGCCGGGCGCAAGCTGATGATCGGCTATCGATCCCGCTTCGAGCCCTATAACCGCCTGGCGATCGAGCTGGCGCGGGGCGGCCATGTCGGGCCGACGCGGATCATCACCGCCGAACATGGCTTCCCGATCAAGGCCGGGCAATGGCGGCTCGACAAGCCCCTGTCGGGTGGCGGATCGATGATGGACATCGGCATCTACAGCCTTAACGCCGCGCGCTACCTGACCGGGGAGGAGCCGGTGGAGGTGAGCGCGATCGCCAGCACCGACCGCAGCGATCCGCGCTTCGCCACCGTGGAGGACCGGATCGACTTCATGCTGCGCTTCCCGTCGGGCATCATCGCCAATTGCGTGTCGAGCTACAGCTCGGCCCATAATGGCTATCGGGTGATCGGCACCCAGGGCTGGATCGATATGGAACCCGCGACCCAATATAGCGGCCAGACGATGATGATCCGCAAGGATGGCGTGACCACGCCGCGCAGCCTGCCGGCGCCGGCGAAGAACCAGTTTGCCGCGCAGTTGGACCATCTGCCCGAATGCATCGCGAACGGCACCGCGCCGATCGTCGCGGGTGAGGAGGGGCTGGCCGATCTGCGCGTGATCGAGGCGATCTATCGCTCGGCTGCGGAGCATCGCTCGGTTACTCTCGGCGCATGATCGATCGTCGTACCCTGCTGGCCGGAATGGCAGCCCTCCCCCTGACCCACACCCTTGCGCACGCGGCCGACCTGCCGGCCGCGCGGATCGACCGGATCGATCCGGCGCTCGACCGCATCATTGCGCCTGGCGCGCAGGTGGCGATATTGGCGCAGGGCTATCGCTGGGCCGAGGGGCCGACCTGGGCCGCACCGATCGACGCGCTGCTGTTCGGCGATCCGCCCTCCAACATCGTCTATCGCTGGACCCGCAAGGATGGCGTGTCGCCCTTCCTCTCGCCCTCGGGCCTGCAGACCGCGATCCCCAAGGAGATACGCGAAGCGGGCCTCAACGGCATCGCGATCGACAGGGACGGCCATCTGGTCGGCGCCGACAGCGGCACGCGCGCGATCGTGCGCGTGAACCTCAAGACAAAGGCGCGGACCATCCTCGCCGACCGCTATCAGGGCAAGCGCTTCAACAGCCCCAACGACCTGACCATCGCGGCCGATGGCAGCATCTATTTTAGCGACCCGCCCTATGGCCTGACCGATGGCGACACGTCATCGCTGCGGGAAATCGGCTTCAACGGCCTCTACCGGCTGACGCCCGACGGCATGGTGACGCTGATCGACGGCAGCCATCGCCGGCCCAATGGCGTGACCCTCTCGCCCGATGGCCGCACGCTGTATCTGGCGCTGTCGGACGAGAAGCGGCCGCAGGTTCTGGCCTACAGCCTGGGCGCGGACGGCATACCCACGGGGCAGCGCCTGTTCCGCGACATGGCCAGGGAACTGGCCGCGGGTGAACCGGGCCTGCCCGACGGCATCAAGACCGCGCCCGACGGCACCGTCTTTGCCACCGGCCCCGGCGGCGTCCATGTCTGCGCGCCCGATGGCAGGCTGCTCGGCAAGATCCGCACCGGCAAGGCGATCGCCAATTGTTGCATCGGCGAGGGCGGCGCGACCCTGTTCCTGACATCAGCCGACCGGCTGGCTGCGGTGCCGCTGATATCCAGTGGCGCCTAGCGACCAATCACGGTCATTTCTACCAAATCCATCACCTCAGCGAAGCTTGGGATCTCAGGCGGCCAGGCGCAGGAAGGGCACCGGCTCGGTCGAGCGCAGCAGGATCGGCTTGCCTTCCGACGCGCGGAAGATTTCGCCGTCCAGGATCACGCTGCTCTGTGCGCCCTCGATGCGGATCGTGTCGCCCTGCTCCAGATGGATGCCCTGCATCTGCTGCTTGCCCATCCGGCGGAAGACGCTGGCCCAGACCAGGCGCAACAGCGCCGAGACGCTCTGGTCGACCGCCATCAGCTTCATGTTGCCACGGCGGCTGTCACCCGGATCGACGCCCAGCAGCAGCCGCTCCAGCGTGGTCACGATCAAGACCGAGAAGCGCCCCGCCAACTGCCCCTCGCGCATCAGCGAGATGCTGACCGGGTGGCTGGATTGTGGCAGAAATCGGGCACGAATGCCGAAAACCAGCGACGCCAGCACGGCGAGCGCGGTCAGGAAATGGCTGAACCCGTTGGACAGGCCGAGCGGATAGATCTTGTCCCGGCAATAGAGGATATAGTCGGCCAGGCCCGCACCGCCCAGGAACATGCCCAGCACCGGACGGGTCGTCTGCCCGTCGGTCAGCGCGATCAGCTCGCGCTGCACGACATGATCGCCCAGCCCAGATTTGGCGATCTCGACGATGCGCTCCAGCGCCTTGATCGGGTCGCCATGGATGCCCAGGTCCAGCGCAATCAGGTTGGTCTTGCCATTGGGCAGCACCGCGATCGGGGGCACCCGACCGCAGAAATGCTCGCCCTGATACAGTTCGGTCAGCGCCGCCTGCACCGTCCCGTCGCCGCCATTGATGACGATGACGGCCGGATCGACCCGCGCAATCGTCTGCAGCGCGCGGCCGATCTGGTCGACATGCTCGACCTCATAATGGAAGATGTCCGGGTTGTTGGCACAAAAACTGCGCACGCGCGGCAAGGTCTGCCGGTTGCCCGTGGACTTGGGATTGGACAGGAGCGCGACGCGAACCATGACGACCTTACATATATTTGAGGTTGATGGTGATCCGGGTCACGCCCGGTCCAGCATAGAAGGCGGCCTTGTCGACCGACGGCTTGCCCAGATTGAAGATGTTGATCGACGGATTGTTCGAAAAACCGCCGCCATCCCGCGAAATGTCGGTCTTGCCATTGCCGTCCCGGTCATGCCGCACGGCGATGCCATATTTGCCCGGCTCCGGGATCGGCATGCAGAAGCGCATGCCGCCTTCGGACGGGCGGACCACGGTGTCGATCCGGTTCAGCCATTCGCCCTTGGTCAGCCAGCTCGCCTTGGTGGCGTGATAGGACTGCATGCGCACGCGGCCGGTCGCCTCGGCAAAGCCGCGTACATCGACCAGCACCGCCGGCCCCTTGGCCGACGCGGCGCAACGGGACAGATCGTTCGTGATTTCCTGACCATGGGCCAAGGCAGGCGTTGCGGCCAACAGAACCGCCACCGGCATCAGACCCATTGCAACTTTCAACATGACCATCAGACTCCTGGAAGCTATAGCCGCCCGATGTGATCGGACGGCGAGCCCCTGTTCGCCCCGCGACTCTTTTATTAGCTGACTCGCATATGGGCGGGGTTTGCGGCCAAAACATGGTGATGGGACGACGACATAGAGAAATGCTGACTGCCATCGACCGATATCTCGCCCGCCTGATCGCGCTGCCATTGCTTGGCACGCTGGTGATCGCCGCGATGCTGCTGGTGCTCGACAAGATGTTGAGCCTGTTCGATTTTGTCGCGGCCGAAGGCGGCCCCGTCAGTGTCGTGTGGCGCATGCTAGCCAACATGCTGCCCGAATATCTCTCGCTCGGCATTCCGATCGGGCTGATGCTCGGCATCCTGCTCGCCTTCCGCAAGCTTGCCACCTCGTCCGAACTCGACGTGATGCGCGCCGTCGGCCTCTCCTATGGCCGGCTGCTGCGCGTCCCCTACATGTTCGCCTTCGCCCTCGCCCTGCTCAACCTCGGCATTGTCGGCTGGGTCCAGCCCTTGTCCCGTCACGCCTATGAAGCGCTGCGCTTCGAACTGCGCTCGGGCGCGCTGGGCGCCTCGATCAAGGTCGGCGAGTTCACCAGCCTGGGCAAGCGCATGACCCTGCGGATCGAACGCAGCCTGGACGAAGGACGCAACCTGCGCGGCATCTTCGTCCGCGCCGTCGGCAAGGATGGCCAGTCGGTCGCGGTCACGGCTGCCCAGGGCGCCTTCCTCGCCACCGACGATCCCGACACCATCATTTTCCGCCTGCGCGACGGCGTGCTGGTGAACGACGCGCCCAAGTACAAGACGCCGCGCATCCTCTCCTTCTCCAGCCACGATCTGCCGATCGACCTGCCGCAGATCGAGAATTTCCGCGGCCGCGACGTCGACCGGGAAAAGACCCTGCCCGAACTCTTCTCGATGGGGCGCGATCCCGCCACGCCGACCAAGCTGCGCAACGAGGTCCGCTCCAACTTCCATTTCCGCATGGTCGAAGTGGTGATGATGATGCTGCTGCCGATGGCCGCGCTCGCCTTTGCGATCCCGCCCAAGCGCTCGACCTCGGCGCTCGGCGTGTTCCTTTCGATCGTCTTCATCGTCACCTATCACAAGATCAACCAATATGGCGAAAGCATCGGCTCGCTGGGCAAGATCGACCCGATCATCGCGCTATGGGGGCCGTTCCTGCTGGCGTCCGGACTGATCTTCTGGATGTATCATGTCATCGCCCACCGCCCCGGCGGCCAGCCGATCGCGGCGCTGGAATATGCCTTCGCCAAGCTCGGCAAGCAGATCGGCCGCCTGCTGCGCTTCGTGACGCGGCGCGGCGAGCCGGCGCAAGGAGCAGCCTGACCCCATGCAGTTCGATTTCTTCCCCTCGCGCCAGGTCAGCTGGTACATGGTACGGCTGTTCCTGACCCGCACGCTCGCCGTGCTGGCCATGCTGGTGGTCGTGCTGCAGATGCTCGACCTGCTCGGCAATTCGGGCGACATCCTCGCCTATCCGGGCAATGGCGATGCGCAACTCTGGCATTATGTCGGCCTGCGCGCGCCCCAGATCGTAGCCCGCTTCCTGCCCTTCTCGGTGCTGCTCGGTACCCTCATCATGCTGGCGACCCTCAACCAGAATAGCGAGATCATCGCGATGAAGGCGGCGGGCCTCTCCGCCCAGCAGATCCTCGCCCCGCTGATCGCCGCCGCGCTCGGTGTCTCGGTCCTCAGCTACGCCTTCAACGAACGGATCGTCGCCCGCTCGACCGCGATGCTCAGCGCCTGGCAGGCGGTCGACTTCGGCCCGGTGCCGGCGGACAGCGGCATCAAGACCAATCCCTGGGTGCGTGACGGCAATAATCTCGTCACCGCGGCGATCGTCGCGGGCCATGGCCAGGACGTGCAGCTGCGCAAGGTCGAGATCTTCAACCGCATCAACAACAGCCTCACCACCATCATCACCGCGCCCAAGGGCCATTATGACGCCGCCAGCAAGAGCTGGGTGCTGGAAGGCGCGCGCCAGTTCGACGTCGCCCGCGGCACGCTCCAGAATGTCGGCACCGTCCGCTTCGGCAGCGACATCCGTCCCGACCAGTTCACCCTGGCCAAGGTCGATCCCGACGCCCTGACCTTCAGCGAGTTGCAGGCGGCGATCGGCGACCTGCACGATGCCGGGCGGCCGACCGCCGAACTGGAAGGCAGCCTGTGGCACAAGCTGTCCGGGCCGCTCTCGGCCGTGCTGATGCCGATCCTGGGCTCCGTCGCCGCCTTCGGCCTCGCCCGCTCGGGCCAGCTCTTCCTGCGCGCGGTGATGGGCATGGCACTGGGCTTCGCCTATTTCGTCGCCGACAATTTCTCGCTCGCCATGGGCAATCTGGGCGCCTACCCGCCGATCCTCGCGGCCTGGGCGCCCTTCCTCCTCTTCCTGCTGCTCGGCGAGACGGTGCTGTTCAGAACCGAGGAATAGGGGGGGGCAGGAGACTGTTCCTTATCCCGTCATGCCAGCGAACCCTGAGCCACCTTTGTCGTAACAACGGGTTCAGATCGGGCATCTTCCTTTGCAAAATCGAGGATGCCCATCAAGGCACCATGAAGCGTGGCATGGATTTCGCCGCGTTTCTCGCCGGGATGCAGTACGATCCGGTGGATGAGCGAACGAATGGCGTCAGAGGCGTCGAGCCGGGTTTCCGGGTCTTCCAGCGCTTGGGAGAAGCGTTCCATCTCCCGCTTGTAGATTTCAGCGACGCCGGGATGAACGTCAGGAACAGCCTGGGGGGCGAGCGCCATGCGGGCGGCGATTTCACTCTTCTGCCGTTCAAGCTCCGCCATGCGGGCCTTCATCGTGGGCTGATAGAGCCCATCCTCGATAGCGGTCATGATTCCGGCAATGGCGCGCTCGATCTTGTCCAGTGAGCGGCGATCGACTTCAATCTGCATCCGCTGCTCGCGATTATGGCGGTTGATATATTCGGCATAGGCGGCAACGGCCGCCTGGACCTTTTCCGGTGACACCAGCCGTTCACGCAGACCCGCAAGCGCCCGCTCTTCCAGCGCATCGCGGCGAATGGTGCGGCTGTTGGCGCAGGTATGGCGGCGATGATAGTTCATACAGCCAAAGCGGCCATTGACCGCCAGACCGACCTTGCCCCCGCACAGGCCGCATTCTACAAGGCCGGATAGGAGCGTGACCGGGCGCCGCGCCTGATGCATCCGGCTGGCCTGCGCCGCATGAACGCCGTCGATCATCGGCTTATATTGCTCGCCAAGCACGTCCTGCCGATGCTTTACCGCCTGCCAAATATCATCGCTTATGATGCGGAGCTGAGGCGCTTCGGCTCGAACCCATTCGGACTCCGGATTGGGACGACGCACGTTCCGGCCGGTGTGCGGGTCCTTGACGGACTGCTTATGGTTCCAGACCCGGACGCCGACATACATTTCGTTGTTGAGGATGCCGATGCCGAGGCTCCGCTTGCCGCGTATGGTGGTGTCGCTCCAAGGACGGCCCGATGGACCGGGAATGCCGTCGGTATTCAGATCGCGCGCGATAGCGCGGGGACTCTTGCCCGCCGCGAACTCGCGGAAGACTCGCTCGACAATGGGAACCTCTGACGGTTCGATCCGGCATTCGCCGCGTACCAAGTCGCCTTCGGAGGAAAGTCGCCGCACCGTGCGATAACCATAGCCTACCGGTCCTGCCGAAAAGCCCTTCTCGACACGTCCGCGCTGTCCGCGATGGGTCTTCTTCGCGAGGTCCTTGAGGAACAGCGCGTTCATCGTGCCTTTGAGGCCGACATGCAGTTCGGAAATCTCGCCTTCGGCGAGCGTGACGAGCGGCACGCGGGCGAACTGGAGATGCTTGAAGAGCGTCGCCACATCCGCCTGATCGCGCGACACCCGGTCCAGCGCTTCGGCAAGGACAATATCGAACTTGCCCGCCTGCGCATCCTGCACCAGCGCTTGGATACCGGGGCGCAGGATCATGCTGGCGCCGGAGATCGCGGCATCATCATAGAGGCCTACGACATGCCAGCCCTCGCGCGCTGCGCGCTCGCGGCAGATGCGAAGCTGATCCTCGATCGATGCCGCGCTTTGCTGATCCGAGGAATAGCGAGCGTACAGGGCAACGCGATTCATCAGGCTTTCCCTTCGGTCCAAGGGTTGAACAGGCGGATACCAGTCGCCTCGAAGTCGGAAATATTGCGAGTGACGAGTGTAAGTTCGTGCTGCTGCGCATGGGCGGCGATGAAAGCATCCATCGCGCCCATGGGGCGGCCCGCGCCTTGTGCTCGATTGACAATACGGCCCCACATATCCGCCGTTACGCTGTCGATGGAGAGCAGTCTTTCCTCAAATCGCGGCGCCAGTTGTTCGGTCAGCCAGATGTCGAGGCCCGACTGTCGTGCCCCCTTGTCCATGCGCTCGATGCCGTGGCGCAGTTCGGCTAGCGATACCACGCTCAGGAACAGATCCTCCTCATCCACCGACGCCAGCCAATCCATCACGCCGGGATCAGGACGCGGCTTCGCTCCCTCTGAGATGATGTTGGTGTCGAGCAGGAAACTCATAGATCAATCTCGCGAACACCATCCTTGAGGCGATCGACCTCAAGACCCGATCCGCGCAACGGCGAGGTCAGCAGGAAGTCGGCGAAGCTGCCACGATGCTGGCGACGTTGAACCCGTTCCCATAGTTCGGCATCGACCACGACGACGGCGCTTTTGCCGTGACGCGTAATCGCCTGGGGCTCGCGCCGCGCCTTCTCGATGACTTCGCTCAGGCGCGCCTTGGCCTGCGCTACCGTCCAGCTATCAGGATGCGTTTCGACTACCATAACCACATCTCCATTTATCATGGTCATAATAGCCAAAACCTTCGAAAAGTCAAGGTTCCGGCGGCCGTAGTGGTGGTCCAGAATCATTGTCATTGGCCGCTTTGCGTGCCCCGATATGCTGGCGCGCGATATGCCGACCGATGGCTTGCGCGATGTGCGATAGCGCGGCTTCGACACTCATCCCGGACAGGTCGGATTCCGGTTCGTTGTCGTTGGCGGGGCGCAAGCGATTGGGAGCCGCAGTATCGTCACCCTTTTCCATGGCCCGCCTTTCCCTGAGAGGACGGGTTGTCGTTGTCGGCCCTGTAGCCAGCGGGATTAGCGATCCAGCGCTCGACGGCGGTCTCATGCCAGCCCGCGCCATGGACGCTGATCTTGAGTTGGGCAGGAAAAGTGCCGTCGGCTATCTTGCGATAGATGGTCGAGCGGGAAAGCCCGGTGCGGGCACGGACGGTATCGAGACGGATAATACGTTCTGCATTCGACATTGGGGAGGCTTTCAAATCATGCGTTGGCGATGCCCCCTAAAGCCCAGAATGGCGCAGTTTCCGCGCAAGACAAGATGCGCGCGCTCGACCTTTATAAAGGCCGGATGCCAATCATAGGGCTATGGAGGGACGGAGAGGGACATCGGCGGTCATAGCGGGACTTGGCGGGAATTTGCCCGCTTCGGTTCCGCATGCGTTTTTCTCAGGCATTGTTGCCTGATTGCCACGCTTTTTACGCTCGCCGATCCGCCTCAGACCATTTGAGCTATGATGTATTCGGCATATCCATCGGTCCTTTCCCCGATGGCCTGCCCGCCAAGACAGAAGATTGTGCGAATCGCGCGCCGTGCGCAAGAGGCTATCACGCCGAATGCGGTGGCACGGCTGTCTCGCCGGTTCGCCGGCGTCAAACTCATGAATGCGAAGCTGAAGGAGGCTGAGAGATACGGCGTATGTCCGGACGATTCCACATCATCACGGGCGGACCAGGTTCCGGCAAAACCACTCTGATCCAATTTCTGTCCACCCAAGGCTTTCACTGCATGCCGGAGACGGGGCGGGCGATCATCATAGATGAGGTCGCCAAGGACGGGAGCGCTTCGCCGTGGGCCGATCGCGCTGCGTTTGCTGCCAAGATGTTTACCCGGGAATTACATGCCTACAAGGAGGCTGGCTCCCTTCAGGGACAGGTGATTTTCGACCGGGGCCTTCCCGATATCGTGGGCTATCTTCAGCTTTGCGGCCTCGACGTTCCGGTCGCTCTGATGCATGCCGCAGAAGTTCTGCGCTACGCCGAGCGCGTCTTCATCGCCCCTCACTGGCCTGCAATTTACGAACAGGATACCGAACGGCAGCAGAGCGAAGATGAAGCGAAGGCAACATTCGAGGCCATGGTGCATGCCTACACGTCGCTAGGCTATCAGCTTGTCCATTTGCCGCTTGTATCCGTCGAGAAGCGCGCAGCCTTCATCCGGTCTCGGATCGACGCATGACCGACTGCCTGAAGCAACCTCTATCGATCCATTGTTCCCATTCGTGGGGATTGGACTCCTTGGCTCGCATGATTTATGGGCGACTCAGCACCGGGGCGCTGGCCGCGCTCTATTCCGCTGCGCTCCACCGAGCCAGCGCTATGCGCCGTCTCGGCACCTTCCGGCGTAACGATCGCTGACGCGGGAAGTGGCTGCGCCACTCCCATGCAGACATCGCGCCTGGGCGCGATGGCGTAAACCGGCTCCGGCAAGCGGTGTGATCGTCACTTCCCTCTAGGCGCGTCGCGGCGGCCCGCAACCCGGCTGCGCCGGGTCTTCCTCTTCGTTCCAGCCCTTACGGGTGCAGTCCGCCTCTGTCGCCGCGCCTGCCGGTGCGCTCTTGCCGCCCACCCCGCATTCCGGGGCCGGGATGATGCGAAGAGGAGTGAAGGAACATGGAACTCAAGCATATCGATATCGCCCGCCTCTCGGTGTCTTCCGCCAACATGCGCGGGGGAAAGAAGGCTCCAGACCTCACTAACATTCTGCCTTCGGTGCGCGCGCGGGGTGTGCTCGTGCCGCTGATCGTGCGGGAAAATGGTTCGCCCGACGCCTACGAGATCGTGGCAGGCAAACGGCGCTATCATGCCGCACTGGCAGTTGCCGAGGAAAGCGGGAGCATCGATCCGCTGCCCTGTGCAGTTATGGAAGCAGGTGACGACGCGGCGGCGCTGGAAGCCTCGCTGATCGAGAATATCGCGAGGTTGGACCCCGATGAAATGACGCGCCACGAAAGTTTCACCCGACTTGTTCGGGAGGGGCGCAGCGTGGATGACATC
This sequence comes from Sphingobium sp. IP1, assembly GCF_002708645.1. Lineage (NCBI taxonomy): Bacteria > Pseudomonadati > Pseudomonadota > Alphaproteobacteria > Sphingomonadales > Sphingobiaceae > Sphingobium > Sphingobium sp. IP1. Next base: position 22,860 of record NZ_NOIW01000040.1, on the reverse strand, counting down.
GCTCTGACCTTCGGGTTGACTGCGCTACAGGTGAAGCGGACCCTCGCGCTGGGCAATCTGATGCCGCGCATCCGCAATCTCTATCGGGCTGATCGTATCGATGCCATCACCGTGCGGCACCTGACCCTTGCCACCAAGGCGCAACAGCGTGAATGGCTGGCATTGCTTGACAGCGAGAGCGACCAAGCCCCCTTGGGCCAGAACCTCAAGGCGTGGCTCATGGGCGGTGCGGCCATTTCCACCAAGGTCGCGCTGTTCGATGTTGAGCGCCATTCCGGCGAAATCGTCTCCGACCTGTTCGGCGAGGACAGCTATTTTGCCTGTGGGGCCGATTTCTGGACGGCGCAGATGGTCGCGATCGAGGAACGTGCGGCTGCCTACCGGGAGGCAGGTTGGCCGGAGGTCGTCGTAATGGAGCGCGGCGAATATTTCCACACATGGGAGCATGAGCGCTGCCAGAAGAAAAAAGGCGGACGGGTCTATATTGCGATCAGCCATCGCGGCGAAGTGACATTCCATGAGGGCTACATCACCGGGAAGGAAGCCGGTAAGCGCGAGGCAGGAGAAAGCCTATCAAAGCCCCTGCGCCCGGAGGTCAGCGCTCCTACTCAGAACTATATCGATCTTCACCGGCATGCCGCCGTGCGCGCGTCCCTGCTTTCGCAGCCCGCGATGGCGCTTCGCCTGATGCTGGCCCATGCCATTGTCGGTTCGCCCCTGTGGCGGGTGGATGTGGAGAAGCAGCGGGCCAATACGGATGCCATCGCGGAGAGCGTGGAAGCCAGCGCATCGGAAGCCATCTTCGACGCCGAGCGCCGCGCGGTTCTGGACCTGCTCGGCTTCGATCCCGAGACGCCCACCGTCACGGGCGGCTATGCAGGCGATCATGGCTTGCCGGGGCTGTTCAACCATCTGATGGGCCTTCCCGACGAAATGGTCATGTCCGTCCTTGCTGTCGTCATGGGCGAGACACTGACGGCGGGAAGCACGACGGTCGAATTGTTGGGCGCGCTGCTCAAGGTGGATATGGCGGCAGTCTGGCAGGCCGACGACGCCTTGCTCGACAGCATCCGCGACAGGGAGGTCATCGGCAGGATCATCGCAGACGTGGCAGGCGACACGGTTGCCAGCGCCAATGCGGCAAAAAGCGCCAAGGTACAGCGTCAGATTGTTCGCGATTGCCTCGCCGGAACGAATGGCCGCGAAAAGCAAGAGGGCTGGGTGCCGCGCTGGATGACCTTCCCGCCGTCCGCCTACACCGAACGCGGCGGCGTCGGTAGCGCTGAACGATGGAGCAAGATTTCGGCGCTGCGCGATACGCCGGAGACTGTTCCTGCGAAGATGCAGCCGCCCATGGCGCAGGCGGCCTGACAGTGCAGCGACCCGGAGGCGAGCGCGCCTCCGGGTGTCCTTTCGGGACAAGGCCAACCCGGAAACAAATCACGGCCAAGCGGCTGAAAAATCGCGCGTCCGGCAAAGCCGGACGCTTTCGCATGACTGTCGCGCCGCTATCAACCGTGACGGAATCTTATTATTCCGAAGCTGAAATAGATTTCGGCTAACAAAAAAGGCCGACGCGGATGCCGGCCTTAGTTAGTTAGGAGAGGTGCCGAGCCAGTCGGCGTGCGCGATATTGCACCTGCGAAAGCAATTCCGCAACTGCGAAATGGGCCGTGGTGCAAATGGGCAGCCACTATCGCATGATTTTCGGGGATTTCGATCAGGAGCAGCGGGGAAGCCGGGATATTCGGCGGCCTTCCAGGTTGCCAGAGGCCTGATAAAAATACATCCTGGAAAAATGATCGGACTATTTTTCCTTGCTTCGGCTTCTGTGGCTGATCCGACGATCGCGATCCCAGTTTGCGTCCCCGTAGCCACGGATCAACTAAAGCCGACAACATCTGATATCGAAGAACATCGCGCGTTGCGGCAGGCGATGGATGAACCAATGCCTAACGTTCCACCGATGGTCATGTTGCACGGCAAAGGCGGCCATTTGGCTACACAAGAGTACAGCATCATCGTCGCCCGGAATGCAGATGGTCTTTGGCGTGGAACGGCAGTTGGTCGCAGCCAGGTATCGGTGAAGGATGCACCTTATACCTCAATGAAACGGGCTGCGTGGGTACTCGACAAAGATACTGCTCAGCGCCTCGAGGATGCGATTTCCCGGATCTGCCCTATTGATAGAACCGATTCCAGTTCGGGAGCGAACGAGCCGCCACCCAGATATTATATCCCGAAAAAATCGATGTCGTGACAGTGGGGCACCACCCATACTCCTTCTATGTACGGGAAGCGGAAGGCATTGCGGCTTTGATCCGGCCGCCCAAGTAATTTTGATGCTGAGACGAGGGCAGAGGCTGCGAGGCTGCAATCAGTCGGAGTTGACATGGCAGGCGGGGGTTATCGCCTATTTTCGAGGAGGGCGATGGTAGCTCAAGCCAGCAATATAAGCTCAAAGGGATCGGGTATGAAGTTGTTGTCTATCGGGTTTCTTGCGCTTGTCGCAGCAGCCCCTGAACCCGCCAAAGCTAGCGAAATCGAAGGGCCTGCAAGGTTCTGTGGCTATTCGCCAATAATTGATCTTCTGCACGGGGAGAAAGTGACAACCCTGGACGGAGGTATACACGGAGGCAGCTTCCGCTGGGAAGGTTCATTTGGTGAAATGCACGTTTACGGTATCGGTTGGGCCCGTCGTCCGGACGGTCGAATAATTAAGGCCGCCGCCGCAGACAATCCCGCACGGTTCGGGCAGCGTAAGACAAACCGCCGCTACCGAATTGCGATCTGGAATGGTTCACACGCCGCAGCTTATTTCGAATCGTCACGGCCGTTCACAGTATCCCAGTTGAAAGCGATTGATCGGGTGCGACTCTACGAGGAAGAACAAGCTCCCGCTGATTGTAGCCTCCGTACCGTTTTCGTCGTCGAGTAGCTTGGTCCTGCCTGACGAAAACCCCGTGGATCGCGCCGGGTTTCACCTGATCGTCAATTGCGATCTCGTCTGCACAGAATAATCCGCAAAGAGAGGGCCAGCGTGGAAGGGCAAGTGAGTGGGCGTTGAGTTCCGGCGAGGCTGGGGATGGCTGGTCCTGGCGGCGCTGACTATTTCGACCGTCGGCGACGAAATCACGCTGCTGACGCTGATGTTCCGTACCGCCGAGAACGCTCCCGCCTACGCGGTGCCAGTGCTGCTGATCGCAGAGTTGCTTCCCGGCCTTATCGCCGCGCCCTATGTAGGCCAGTTGATCGACCGCCGGGACGCGGCTCGTATTTTGGCCATCGCATCGGCGCTGCAAGCGGGCGTGATTGCGCTCATAGCCCACTACCCCATGTTCACGCTCGGAGGTGCCGTGCTGCTGAGCGTCCTGTTCACGGCCAGTAGCGCGGCGACATTCGCGCTGATACCAGTGTTGGCGAGCGGATTGGGAACGACGCTCGCGCGCGCCAATTCCCTTCTCGAATTGGCGCGCAGTCTTGGAATGCTCGCTGGCCCTGTCGCGGGTGGCGTGCTTGTGGGCTGGATCGGATCGCGCAACGCGCTTTTCGCCGATGCCCTCAGTTTTGCCCTTCTTGCGCTCGTCGTGCTGGCGAGCGGCTTGCGGCGCAAACCGCACCGGGGCGACCAGGAGGAGCAAACCCTGTTTGCGGACTATCTGCCGCTGCTCCGCAATCGGCGCTTGATGGTGGTGACAGGCGCACTCAGCTTTGAAGTGTTCGCGACCGCCATTGCTGACGTTGCATTCGTGTTCCTCGTCATGGTGACAATGGGCAGCGGGCCAACCGCCTTCGGTGTGTTAACAGCGCTATGGGCGGGCGGGATGCTGATCGGCGCTGCGCTGGCCCAGCGCGCCATGGGCCATAGGATCGGCCAAACTGCGTTCGGCACGGCCGCTGTCATGGGCGCGACGATGCTGTTGATCGGCCTTGCACCGATCGGATTTGCGATCGTGGCTGTCGCCTTCATCCTGGGCGGCGGCGCGAACAGCATTCACAATGTCGCGGTCCGCACCCTGCTCCAATCGGAATGCCCGCCCGCCGATCATGGAAAGGTCGCCGCTATCTACGGCGCGGTGACGCGAACCTCCGTAATCGGGGGGTATATCGCCGGAGGCTTATTCGTGCCGGACAATGCGCCAACGGCCTACCTCGTCGGCGGCCTATTAGGCGTCGGCGCGGGTCTAATCGGGTGGCGGATGTTCAATGGCCGATGGCGCGCAGCACCCGTCAAAGCATCGACGCGCTGGGACTGACCTGTTTTCCGCGCAGCGGTTCGCGCAGCGGCATGTTATTACCATCAGTGACGGGCACTGAACCTACGCCGAATGGGCGACGAACGCGGTACCCGAAGAGCATCGCGCCGATTGGCTCCGGCTAGAGATCGGGTTGGCAATACAGCAGGCGCTGCGCCACGGCCGCTCGGGACTGGGAAATGATGCCGATAGTGGCGTAGAGGCGTTCCACCGATACGCCCCATTGCCGACATCGGGGTCGGCAGCAACGAGCCGAAAATCTTGCCTTTGAGAAGATGGGCGCCTCTATTGAGAGGCCATATTCACTAGTGGGATCAAAGCTGGGGCATGCGCAGATCATTTTACGTCTCACTGGCCTTTACGGCCATCACTTTGATCTCCGGAACGGCAAATGCGGCCCCCCTGACGATAGACGATGTCCTTCGCACGGTAGCTATGGAGCAGGTCGCCCCCTCTCCCGATGGAGAGGACCTTGCTGTCGTTGTGCAACGGCCAGCCGGAGAGGGGGAAGTGGCCGGTCGCACCTTTTATGAAGTTGATCCGTCCCGCGCCGATGTCTGGCTTGTTCGGCGGGATGGATCTGACCGTCGGAACCTCACTGATGGGCATGCGGCAGCGGCCGGAAACTGGTGCGCGCAGTGGAGTCCGGACAGTAAAAGGATCGCCTTTCTATCGACCCGCCCCGAAGGAGCCGAGCCACATGGCGGGGATGCCGTTCGCCTATACATGTGGAGCCGCGCTACAGACGGGATCCGGCGCATTTCGCAGCAGCCCATGATGACCATGACGCGTTACGGCTCTCCGCTTAATGCGCTGGACTTGCGTGGAGGAGCAGACGCGAAGCGCCAGTCGCTGGGATGTACACCCTCGGAGGGGGCAGGCGAACGCGCACCATTTCTCTGGCTCGACGAACACAGGTTGCTCGTCCTGCAGATGCCTGCCGGGCAGAATTCATCACTACTCACCCAGAACACGCGCCCACTGCAGTTTGCCGGTGAGATCGCCCAAACGCTGCGGGATGGAATGACAAGCACCGTCGACGTCGCTGACAGCGGGAGGGAAAATCTCTCTAAGACACGAGAACAGTATCAGGTGGAAATCTCCCTGATTGATGTAGCGAGTGGCGAACGGCAGATTCTCGCTAGCGTCCCGGCCTTTCCTTTTCGTGGAATGCTCTCCCTAGTAGTTTCCCCGGACCGCAAGACAGCGGCTGTCCTGGCCCCTGCTGACGTGATCCCGCCTCAGGAGGTCGGGCCGAAACCTCTTAACAATGATGAAACCGCATCGGATAAGCGACTCATCCTCATCGACCTCACCGCCAAGTCTCCGCCGCGCCGGGTCACGGTGCCGGAAGAGGCACGCTATCCACTGGACCTGCTGGACTGGTCTCCTGACAGTACCGCGTTGCTTTTGCGCGCGCGGGCGTCCGGCAGTACCCGCGATGTGCATGTGTTTCGTCTCGATGCAAGTTCCGGGAAAGTCTCTTCCGTCGCCCCAAACTTTGTCGATCGGGCTTGGGACGCCGGTCCGGTTGACCACGAGCTCTCTGCCCGATGGCTCAAAAACAGCTCCTTGCTCATACGCGGACGGCAGATTTCAGCCAGCGAGGGAACCGAAACTTGGTGGTATCTGTCGGCAGGGAGCAAACCGCGTCCAGCCTCTCCCCCGACCAAGTCGAAGCGTCTTGAATTGCCCTCAAGCGCACAGCTTCTCGCTCAGGACAGGTACGGTTCAATATGGCGGGAACTGACTGATCGGGGGATGGTGCTACAAGGAAGACCGGCCGGCACCGGTCGGACGCTGGAGCTTTTCCGGGTCAACCACCATCTGGCCTCAGTCGACTGGGGGACAATTTCCACGATTGATTATGTCAGTGAAGGCGGCGCACCGCTGAAGGCCCTGGTGATCCATCCGCCCGGACATCGTCACGGTCAAAGCCACCCAGTCTTGGTATGGGTTTATCCGGGCACCATGATCCGGGGCAAGCAGGACTATTGGGACGACCGCCTTTTGCCTGGGATCTACAACCTCCAACTTTATGCGGCGAAAGGGTATACGGTCCTCGTCCCATCGATGCCGCGCGCACAGGAGCTATCCGGTGGCCCCTACCTCCATATGAAAGAAGGGGTGCTGCCAGCTGTGGACAAACTCATCGAACTGGAAGGGAGCGACCCGCGACGTGTCGGGCTCTTTGGGCAGAGTTTCGGCGGCTACGCCACCTACTCGCTTGTCACCCAAACCGACCGCTTCGCGGCAGCCGCCGCTATCGATGGGATCGCGGACATGCACACGACGTACGGAGCGTTTGATCGCAGCGGCGACGGTTGGCCAGGCATTGCTCAGGACAAGGGAGTTAATCCCACGATCGTGACGACTGCCATGCGCATGCCAGAACAGGCCTATCGTGATCCACGGATTTACGCGGCCAATTCGCCCATCATGTACACTTCAACGATCCATACCCCGCTGCTCATGGCGCACGGCACATTCGACATACGGGGAAGCGTTGCCGAAGCCGAGGCGATGTTCACATTGCTTGATCAGCAAGGAAAGCCGGCGCGCCTGCTGCGCTACCACGGAGAGAACCATTCCATTGCGCTCTCCCCAGCAAATGTGCGCAATCTCTACGATGAGCTAATCACCTGGTTTGATCGCTATTTGAAAGATCAGCACTGACAAAGTATGCGGCCCGTGGTCGATGGCGGCTTTGTCGTCCGCCAGCTCGACGCTCGTAGCGCGCATAGACGCATGCATTACGATCCTGTTCGCCGTTGACATCTTGTCGTCGCGGACGAGAGTATCGAGGCGTGGGGCGTGGTCCGCGCCTGCGCTAAATGGGACCGCTTTTCCAACCTTGCCAGACGACCTGCGGGCGGCAATGCTCCTAATCGGAAGCGAACCGAGCGGGATCGATCGTAGCTGGTTAATCACTCAGCCATACGCGATGCTTCAAAGCGGATGCTGACGGAAACGCCTGATTGTCATGCATGGGTGTAATGACGATGACGTAGGAAAGGATTGGTAGGTCAGTCTGACTCCGGTTAGCGATCCAGTAAGACCAAAGTGCTACTCAAGAATCATGTTTAAAACGCTGATCTGCTTCACCACCATCCTAACATCCGTCATTGGCGCTAATGCTACTGCTCAACCGTAAGCGGTCAAAATCCCCCACATTCTCATGATTTCGCGATTTGGTAGGTGTTGAGCCTTGCATTTGCGAGGTGGTGATGAGTGGTGATTTCGAAACCAGTTTCGAAACTGAAAGGGGTGGGAGGGCAGGCAAGGTCGAGCGTCTTGACGTCATTCCCTTGTCGAATGGCAACCGTGGATGGACGCCTGCGGCGAAGGCGCGGATCATCGAGGAGAGTTTCAAGCAGGGCGCGAATGTGGCCGAGGTAGCCCGGCGTCACGGCATGCTCCCGCAACAGCTTTATAACTGGCGAGGGCGTTTCCGGGAACGGGCCGAGGGGATGGGCTTTGTTCCCGCGGTGATTGAAAGCCCGCCGGCACCTCCCGTACCGTCGCCATCTTCTGGGCCACCGGCGCCTGCAGTGTCATCGTTGCCCGCGAGTTCGAGGAGTGGCGGTGAGATTATTATCGAGACCCGCGGGCTGTCGATCCGCATCCCGTCCGACGTGGATGCCGACCATATCGAGCGGGTGCTCCTGGCCGCGCAGGTGAACACATGATCATTCCGCCCGGACCGTTGAAGGTGCTTGTCGCGACGCAGCCTGTGGACTTCAGGAAGGGTATGGCGGGCCTCGCCTCACTGGTGCAGCAGGAACTGCGGCTCGACCCATTCTCAGGCATGCTTTTTGTCTTCCGGGCACGCCGGGCGGACAGAATAAAACTCCTCCTGTTGGACGGCACCGGGCTCGTACTGGTGACGAAGCGGCTGCAGGATGGGAAGTTCCGCTGGCCCCGCCTGGGAGACGGAGTGATGAAGCTGTCGGCGGCCCAGGCTTCCGCGCTGTTCGAGGGGCTGGACTGGTCGCGCATGCACGTGCCGCGGGTGCCAAAGCCACTTCATGCGCAGTAGATCGCACGCCTGATTCTACCTGACGCAAGGCTGTTCCCAGACGTGGGGAACTGGCTAGAATGCGGGCGTGGTGGCGCATCCCGAACCCCCTGTCGAGACCGGCCCGGAGGCTGGATATGACGAGCTTCCCGACAATGTGGAGCAGCTCAAGGCGATGGTGCTGGCCGAGCGCGCTCGCGCGGCACGGCTCGAACATATCCTCAAGCTGATCAACCGCTCGACCTTCGGCAAGCGTTCGGAAAAGCTGCCGGTCGATCAACTGGCCTTGACGCTGGAAGACCAGAACGTCGCGCTTGGTGAAGCCGATGGCTTGCAGGACAAGGCGGCCGAGGAGGCCGGACGTTACGGCCTCAGGCCGCGTCGCCGGCGGGCTCCAGATGCCGAGCGCGCATCGCTGCCGGCCCATCTGCCGCGCTTCGAGACGGTGATCGAGCCCAAAAACCTGGAATGCGCCTGTGGCGGGACGCTGCACAAGATTGGCGAGGACCGTTCCGAACGGCTCGACATCATCCCGGCCCAGCATCGCGTGATGGTGACGATCCGCCCCCGCTATGCCTGCCGCTGCTGCAGCGACGGCGTTCGCCAAGCGTCGGCCCCGGCGCATGTAGTGCCGGGCGGCTTGCCGACCGAAGCGCTGATCGCCGATGTTCTGATCAACAAATATTGCGATCACCTGCCGCTCTATCGGCAATCGAAGATCTTCGCCCGGCAAGGCATCGAGATCAGCCGCGCCACTATGGCGAACTGGGTTGGTCGTGGCATCGCTGCGCTGATGCCCATCACCGACAGGATGCGCGCCGATGCGCTTGCCCGTGCCCGTCTGTTCGTCGACGAAACCACGGTCAAGGTGCTGGCGCCGGGAACGGGCAAGACGAAAACCGGCTATATGTGGGTCATAGTGTGCGACGATCGCGCTCATGGCGGCGTCGATCCGCCTCTGGCGCTATACACATATATGCCAGGACGCGGAAAGATGTGGGCCAAGCAGTTGCTTGGGTCATACCAAGGCATCCTGCAGGTCGATGCCTGGCAGGCCTATGACCAGTTCGGCAAGGACGATGGCGCCGACACCGGCGTCACCAAGTCCTACTGCTGGGCTCATCTGCGGCGCGGGTTCGTCGATGCAGGCAGCGATGCTCCGGTCGCGCAGGACGCCTTGCAGCGCATTGCCGAAATCTATGGCATCGAAAAGGAAATCCGTGGGCGCACGGCCGAAGAACGCCTCGCTGTCAGGCAGGAGCGGACCCGTCCGCTGGTCGACAAGCTCCATGCCTGGTTCGCCGCCACCGCACCGCGCATGATGGCCGGATCGGCAACGAGCGATGCGATGAAATATGCGCTCAAGCGCTGGGCGGGCTTCACCCGGTTCCTCGACGACGGCAGGATCGAGATCGATAATAACACCGCCGAACGGGCTATCAGGCCGGTGACTCTCCAAAGAAAAAATGCACTCTTCACCGGCCACCAGCTCGGTGCAGAAAACTGGGCGGCGATCTCCTCGCTGGTCGAAACCTGCAAGATGCTGGACATCAACCCCTACGCCTATCTCTGCGATGTCCTTACCCGGATCATCACCCGCGCGGATACCGATCCGATCGACGATCTGTTGCCCTATTGCTGGACCGATGCCAACGCCGCGCAAACCTCGTTCGAACTGAGCAGCATCGCAAGCGCCGCCTGATCGTCCAAATTACAGCCCCGTTCTCAAGGCCACGTGGGGGATTTTTACCGCTTACGCTCAACCGGTCCAAAGGCTTAGAAGTCCGTTTGTGCTTTCTTCCAAAACCGCAAACGGCGCATTGGCTACATTTGTCACTGAGCGCACAGCAGCGGTCACGTGGGACATCCTGGCGGTAAGACATATCAAGGATGTCTCGTCTATTACCGTGAAGCGCACCTACATCAAAAGCGATATATTCATTGAACAAAATTTTGGCGTTGCTGAAATTAAATGTAAGAAAAAAATGGCCAGATGGGTCTCATGGGGCACGAATGAGAAAGTAATAGCTGAATACGATAACGACGCGCAGTTCTCACCTTACGATGATTTCAGCATGGATTATCCATATTTTGATTACGCATGTTCTCGTAGAAAATAAATGTCATAAGTGGCCATGCGGCGAGCGCGACTGCCCTGTGGTAAATCACACGGTGAGCGGCATGGCGGCAAAAGCCTGCTTGTCTGTCACCGCATCGGTTGATGGATTGGATGGGCGGATAGGCCATGGCATGCCAACGTCGATAGCTGGGCATGTGCGAGTACTTTAGGGAAGGACGTATTCCTCTAACTCCAACGCACGGCGGCGAGTGAGGTCGAGTTGGCAATACGCGCTCAAAATGACGTGTATGCTGCCTTGTTCAAGATTGTAGAATTCGCATGTTTCATCGCGGTATTTAACCCAAGCTGCCTGCGCCTTCTTCAGCGCATTACGTTGTTCCCCTTGGGCATGTTCGAATGCGACCGGGTATGCTGCGCGCATTCTTTTATCCCAGAGACTGGCGTGATCGGAATAGCAAGAGGACAGCGCCACTGTGCCATCCTTGTCGTTGCAGCCCTCTTTCAAGTCATCGGGCAAACCGGAGAGAGAAACTTGGAGAGCCAAAATCATTGCGAGTGACATCATTGGCTCCTCATACGTGCATCAAACTGATGGCAGCTTTCCAATAGGCGTGTCGAGGATTTTAGCGTCCGGCATTGGTCGGTGGGCGACCGGCAGCTTTTCACGCTGTCGAAAATCACATCGATTTCAGTCAAAATGCGCGCATTTCTGCGGTGGTCTCGTAAATCACGGTGCGGCGAAGGCCGGTAAGCGCTGGAAGTGTCCGAAAATCACCGCCGGATTGGCGATGTGCCCGACAACCGCACCTTGAGGGTTTCCCGTCAGGTTGAAGATGGCTTGCCGAATTTTGCCTCACGCTCACCTTCCAGCCGCTCGACTTCGCGTTCCACGATTTCGCGTATGAACTTGGCGCGCCGATTGGGGCCGATCAGATCGTCAATTCGCTCCGCCAAGCCATCAGGCAGGCGAACGACAGTCGTTTTAACTCCAAGCGGCGGTCTTCCCATGGAAGTCTCGTAACCGGCCATGACGCCCTTTCAATCGCAAGTTCATTAAGGGATATCGGTTATTGAAAAATAGCTGCCAATGGCCGTATAAGCGATATCGGATAGTTCTTTGGCTGCGCGAGGCAGTTTGAAGGGCACAGCCGATGGAGGCGTGGCAATGGCGAAGCTCGAAAATCGTTCCAGCGAATCGAATAGCGGCACATCGCGACGCGCCCTGCTGCATGGGCTGGCGATAGCTCCTGTCACCGCATCGGCCATCACCTCGCCCTGGGCGAATGCGCTGGCGTCGCTTTACCAACGCTATGACGACGAACCGGCGACGATTTCGCGCACCAAAGAGGGGCGAAGCATCAGCCGCTTCCGCTATCACAACGCGGAACGGCGCTGGTCGCTGACAGACATCGTTCCTTTCCACGAAAGCCGATTTTCCAACCCGGCCCTGCATTTCGCGGGTTTCGTCTGTCAGCAGGCGCTATGCGCCTATCTGCTTGACGTAGGCTTTGCCGATGAATGGAACGCCCGTCACATAAAGCAGGATATCGCCAAGGCGCTGGCCTACGCCAATGCGTGCGGCTTTGGCTATGACTGCCCTGACATGGCGCGGCTCGCGGCGGTTCTCTCACCCTATTGGAAGTGGGGCTATCACTATGATGATTGGGAGGAAGACCGGCCCCGCACGGGCGGCTTCGTCCCCGCCACGATCACACCGCTTGTCCGCGCCTTGCTGGACCGCGTGCATGACGTGACCGGCCACCCGCGCCCGAGGGGATGTCAGCGCCGATCGAACGAGGCGCGGTCATGATGCTGCGCACCGACGGCGAACATCTGCCCGCACCGGTCCGGACGGAGCTTCTTCGCGTCGCTACGATCCTGTTCGCGGCATTCGAGGAAACGACCAAGGGCCGATGCTCTGAACATTTCCGAGCGGGCCGCGTCCTCGCGCTGGTCCTCCACGGCTCCCATGCCGGGACGGATTGGGGCGCGGTCGCGCCGGGAGAAGCGTTCCGCTTGCTGGCGATCGTCAACTATACTCGGCTGGCGCGCAGCGAACGAGACTGGCGGCTGGTGCGCGACAGATTGGGGCGCGCATGGGAGTTTGGCGAGATCACCCACCCGGTGCGGCTCACTGTCGAAAGTCTGGAGCGGTTCAATGGCGCGCTTGCGGATGGCGTCCCGCATTTCGTCAGCATCGCCGCGCAGGGCATCGCGCTGTATCAGTCGGAGGGTTTGCGCCTTCAACCGCCACGCAGCATGTCCGGCCCGGATCGCTGCGCCCTCGGGCTGAAAGAATATGCCCATTGGCATACGCGCGCCAGCGACTTCCTGACCGGCGCTGCTTTCTACGAACGGCAGGATAATGCGCCGATGGCCGCGCTGCTGCTGCATCAGGCGTGCGAGCATCTCTATCAGTGTGTGCTGTGGTCGCTGACCCTGCATGGGCCGCGCACCCACGCGCTGGACGAATTGCGCGAAAGCGCGGAAGCGCTGGACATTCGATTGCGCGAGGCATGGCCGCGTGAAACGCCGTTCGAGCGCCGCGCCTTCGGCTGCATCCGCCGTGCCTATATCGAAGTGCGCTATGGGCGCCGCTACCGGATCAGCCGTGAAGAACTGGCATGGGCGATGGAACGCACCGCGATCCTGCACGCGATGGTAGTTGTACAGTGCAGCACAGGGCTGAACGGCCCCGCTCCCACGAGTGAGGAGATGTGCCATGCGTAAGCGGAAAGCCGATGCGACAACACGCGCCGCCTATAGGCGAGCGGTGGACAGTCTGCCACCGCTGTTGCGGACCGTGTTCCTGCTGCACCGTGTGGACGAGCTTGGCTATAACGAGATCGGCAGACGGCTCACGATCCCTATCACGGCGGTGCAAGCATGTTTGAGCGAGGCCTTGCTGGCGATCGATGCGGCGCTTGACGGAAGGCCGCACAGCCCCCGACAGCGCGAGCCTATCATCGGCGCGGAACAAAGATTGCGCAAGCGGCATCGCCGCTATTGCGCGCGGCGGCTGCGCCATGTCGGCATAATCCTGCCGATCCCCTGGGACGACAGCGCCGATGATGACGTGACCGTCCTGCGATCGCTCGTGAACGCCTTGCCTGACAGAGCGTTCGAGACGGGCTTTCTGACGCTGGTCGATAATCGCGACATCGACGAGATCGCGCGGCGCAAGGGGCTGTCCAGATGGGACATGATGCGCCGGGTGTTGCTTGCCAGCGCGCATCTTGCATGGCGTCCGATGACCTTCGGGGAATGGTTGGCGGAAGTGGTCAGGCGGAGAGCGCGATGACCGCGCAACCGGCAAACCCGCCAGACGCCGACCGGCGCGTGGACCAAATTTACCGGGCGCATTTCCGTACCATCTGGCGATATGTGCGGGGATTGACGCGCAATCTCGATCTGGCGTCCGAACTGGCGCAGGAGAGCTTTGTGCGGTTCGCCCGACTGGGAAACATCAGCGAGGTCGACAGCCCCGAAGCCTATCTCAAGGTCATCGCAAGGAACCTCGTGCGCGACCATGCGGACAGCGCCCCGCAGCGATCCGTCCGGTTACAGGTTCCGCTCGATCAAGGAAGCAATGCGCGCAAGGAAGCCGACCAGCACAGAGTCCTCGAAGATCGCGAGTTACTAGCGTTGTGCATAGCGTCGTTGGACGAACTTCCATCGGACACCCGCCGCATCTTTCTGCTCTCGCGGCTGGATGGCTTCACCTACACTGAAATCGCGGCCCAAATGAATGCGCCGCTATGGATTGTCCAACGGCACATGATAAGAGCCAGGCGCCATATCGAAAGGTTCCGGCAAGAGCATTCAGTCTGAACTTCCCGGACGGGTGCTGCGCTTTACGACAGCCCTACCGGGCGACGCGTCGTCATCAAAAATTGCTGCCCAATCAGCATCGGCGCGATAACGTTCGAGTTGCGCTTCTGACAGCCACACACGGGGATACTCCATCGGGCCATCGCCTTCCCTTGCCGCCCCGTGGTCTTTGCCCCCGCTTTGCGGCGGCACTACCCAGCCGAACCGCCGTCGCCGAAGCGCCCGCAATTTCGGCCTGAAATCATTTAAAACCGATGGTGGGAGCAGCGGGGCGCCGAAGTTATCGTCTATCCATTCCAGCACCAGAAGTGCGCCGTCGCACGTGCGCAGATCGGCGACACCGACAAGGAGCAAGGCTTCGGCGAGATCGTCCAGCAGCAATCCCAGCCGAAGAGCAGGCTGACGTGCAATCAGCTTCTGCAACAGATCATACCGGGCCTTGCCCTGTCCGAGCGTCGAGAACTTCGCCCAGAGATTTTCCTCGCCTTTGGTCAGGCCTGCCAGAGCGTAAAGATCATAGGTGTCCTTGCTGACCGCGAAATCCCGCCGCACAGCGTTGCGATGGACGCGCACGGCATCGTTACGCAGCACCATCGGAAAGGCGGGATCGATCAGCACGGACATTACAAAAACGGGGTCAAAGCGAAGCGAACGGATCGCGTCTGATCGCCGCTCGCGACGGATAGCTCCACGCTTTTACCCGGAGGCCCCGTTATACTCGCGATCGCCGACCGGAAATCGAGACCGGCAATCCGATCCCCGACCTGAATACCGGCCGCCGAGGCAGGACTGCCGGTCCCGACGACCGCAACACGGATTTCATTCCCTTTGTTTTCCAGCCATAGACCCGACATTCCATAACGCTCCAGCAATGGTGCGGCATCGGAATGGCGCTGCAACCAAAGGGAACGTGTCCTGACTTCCGTCGATAGGTTGAAGCCGCGAAGCATCGACAGACCGACGATGCCGTCATGACCCCGCGCGCCGTCCGAGGGGCCTCGCAGCAGGACCAGCGGTCGATCGAAACGCTGACCGGCAAATAGGGCGTTATCGGCCCGCACGATTCTGCCGATCCCGCCACTGCCACCAATCCCGCTTGTCGCCTGCGGGGTGAAGGGCCGCGCATCATCCCATAACCCCAGGCGGCGCGCATTGTCGTAGCTGATCGAGATGGCACCTGGCGCGCCTGTATCGAGCAGACAATCGAGGACCATGCCGTTGACTTGTATATCGCCGTACAAGCGGGGCGAAGCAGCGTTGCGGCCTAGTATACTGTCGCTGCGAATTGCGCGTTCCAGTTTCACAAAGCCAACACGTTCGGGACGACCATCCGGATAGGCTCGCCATTCGCCTGCTTCGATATCGAGATCGCTATCGACGGTCGTGAGAATGCCAGCGGCCAAAGAGCCGCGCACACGAGGACCGAAACCTCCGTCTATGGCCGAAAGAGACACGACGGGCTGGCGCGCTCCGCCGCCGAATATGACGTCCCGTGCGGTGTAGCTGCCAAGCACGGCTTGCCCACCGACGCCGCGCGTCCTGACCGAACCCGTCGATTGGAGCTTCAACTCGCGAGCGAGCTTCGCATCGATCAGGCTACCGGCCCCGCCTGTGTCCAGCAGAAACAGATACGGCCCGTTGCCCGCAATCGTCACCGGCGTCACCACGCGACCATCCAGAAGAGCGATCTTGCTGACGATCACACGCCCTTCCTGAGCGAGAACGGGCCTTGCCAGCCCCGCGATCAGGGTGAACGCAAATCCGCTCAAAACATCACGCCTTTGCATGGCGGTCCGGTTCCCTTCCGTGCGAAATATCGGGCGTACGCCAGTGATCGATTGCGCCATGCGAGAAGATTTCGATCTGAGACCCAAGTCAACCCTGCTGAAGCAAAAGACTGGCCCTATTGGCGGCGGTCTTCGTGAGATCGACTTGCGATATGGTTCTGCTGCTCCGCTTCGGCCTCGAACGCACGTTTGCCGCTACGCTTCCACAAGGCAAGCACCTGATCGCGATCCTCGCACTCCAGCTTCCTCGCTATCGCAATGAACGCCCCGTAAAGCGTCGTGCGATCATCGTCGGTGAGATCGACGAGGCCAGCCTTCACAACAAGGCCGCCCAGTTCGATCAATTGCTTCGTGCGCGCCCTGCGCTCGACCATCCATTCGCGCATGTCAGTTCTCGCCTTTCGGGCCTCAACGCGGTGCCGCGCCGCCGTCGAGCGGTAGAGTGCCTTCCGGCCGTTGGTCAGATCGCGACGCAGCCTGACGTGTCTTGCCCTGAAAGAAGGCCGCGCCCGCCTTGCGCCAGCCCTCCTTTGTGGCAGCATCCTTGCTGGCGACGGCACCGAGTAGCGCCCCGGCCAATAGATCGGCGTCGAGCGCATCGGCCCCGGTTGCCGTGACCAGTTCGCCAAGCTGGCGCACGCGCCGTTCCTTGATCGCCTTCGTCTTGTCGGCAAGGGCTTTCAGTTCCGAATCGAAGTCCTTGGGCTTGCGCATCGCAAAGTCTCCATTGAGTGATGATGCGCCTATGATAGAAGAAGGCAGGCGGTGACGCAGTAGAGTCGCTGAGACGGGATGACACCGCCTAGTCCCTGCTCGGAATTTATTCGAGGAGGGCGCGCTTATACGTCGTGCCGACGTGCGCTTAGTGGCGTAGATGGATTGCCGTTATGGCAATCTATCACTTCTCGGTTCAGGTCATCGGTCGCGCCAGCGGGCGCAGCGCCGTTGCAGCCGCCGCCTATCGGGCAGGCGAGCGGCTGCACGACGAGCGGCTGGACCGAGACCATGATTTCCGCGCCAAGTCCGGCGTCGAGCATAGCGAAATCATGCTGCCCGAAGGTGCGCCGGAACGCTTCTCGGATCGCGCCACACTTTGGAACGAGGTCGAGGCGACCGAGAAGCGCAAGGATGCGCAGCTTGCCCGCGAGGTGGAGTTTTCCATTCCACGCGAGATGAACCGGCAACAGGGCATCGAGCTTGCCCGCGATTTCGTCGGTCAGGAGTTCGTCGCGCGCGGCATGATTGCCGACCTGAATGTGCATTGGGACCCTTCGACTTCGCTCAGGGGAGCCATTGGCGCGGACGACCAGCCCAAGCCTCACGCCCATGTCATGCTCACCATGCGCGAGGTGGGCAAAGATGGTTTCGGCGCGAAGGAACGCGACTGGAACAGGACCGAGCTTGTCGAACAATGGCGCGAGCGGTGGGCGGATCACGTCAACGCGCGCCTCGCCGAACTGGATATTGATGCCCGCATAGATCACCGCTCGCTGGAAGCGCAGGGCATCGAGCTTGAGCCGCAAGACAAGATCGGCCCCGCCGCACAGCGCATGGGCGAGCGCGGGCTTGAATCCGAGCGGATCGAGGATCACCGCGAGACAGCGCAGCGTAACGGCGAACGCATCATTGCCGACCCGCGCGTGGCGCTGGACGCGATCACGCACCAGCAGGCGACATTCACGACGCGCGACCTCGCCATGTTCGTGCATCGGCACAGCGACGGCAAGGAGCAATATGACCGGGCGATGAGCGCCGTTCGCGCGTCGCCGGAACTTGTCGCCTTGGGCAAGGATGGGCGCGGCGATGATCGGTTCACCAGCCGCGAAATGATCGAAACCGAGCAGCGTTTGCAGCGCGCCAGCGAGTTGATGGCCGAGCGCGAGCGGCATCGCGTGGACGAGAAGGACCGCACTGCCGTATTGGCCAGCGCGGAAGGGCGCGGGTTGGTGTTGGCGGGCGAGCAGCGCGCGGCGTTCGATCATGTGACAGGGGAACGCGGGTTGAGCGTGGTCGTCGGCTACGCAGGCACCGGCAAGAGCGCGATGCTTGGCGTTGCGCGGGAGGCGTGGGAGCGCGCGGGGTTCGAGGTGCGGGGCGCGGCGCTTTCCGGCATCGCCGCCGAAGGGCTGGAAAACGGTTCCGGCATTGCCTCGCGCACCATCGCCAGCATGGAACATGGCTGGTCGCAGGGCCGCGACTTACTCACCGCCCGCGACGTGCTGGTGATCGACGAGGCGGGCATGGTCGGCACGCGCCAGATGGAGCGCGTTTTGTCCCATGCCGCCGACGCCGGCGCAAAGATCGTGCTGGTAGGCGACCCGCAGCAATTGCAGGCCATCGAGGCGGGCGCAGCCTTCCGGGCAATCAACGAGCGGCATGGCGGCGTCGAGATTACAGAGGTGCGCCGCCAGCACGAGGAATGGCAGCGCGACGCCACCCGTCAGCTTGCTACCGGCAGGACCGGCGAGGCGATCCGGGCCTATGCCGATCATGGCATGGTCCATGCCGCCGAGACGCGCGAGCAGGCGCGCGGCGAGCTTGTCGAGCGTTGGGACAGCGAACGCATTGCCGCGCCCGATCAAACCCGGATCATCCTCACGCACACCAATGACGAGGTGCGCGAGTTGAACGAAGCCGCCCGCGACCGGATGCGCGTGGCGGGGCAGCTTGGCGACGATGTGCGCATGAAAACCGAGCGCGGCGACCGTGCCTTTGCCATCGGCGACCGCCTGATGTTCCTCAAGAACGAGCGCAGCCTTGAAGTCAAGAACGGCACGCTTGGCACCGTCGAACAGGTGAACCAGCAGAGCATGACCGTCCGCACCGATGACGGGCGCAGCGTCGCGTTCGACATGAAAGATTATGCCCATGTGGATCATGGTTACGCGGCCACGATCCACAAGGCGCAGGGCATGACGGTTGACCGGGCGCATATGCTGGCAACACCGGGCATGGACCGTCACGGCGCTTATGTCGGCATGTCCCGCCATCGGGACGGCTTGGCTGTTCATTACGGCCGCGACGACTTCAAGGACGAGTCCCGCCTTGTCCGCATCCTGTCCCGCGAGCGGACCAAAGACATGGCGGGCGACTATGACCGCCGCGACCCGGCCCAGCGCGATCCGACGCAAGAGTTCGCGGAGCGGCGCGGCATCGGCGTTGGCGAGCGCATCGCGGAAATGGCCCGCGCAGGCGCGGAGAAGGCCCGCGGAATCTTCGACGGGTTGCGCCTGTCCCTGTCCGGCCAGCAACGCGAGCCATCGGCCGCGCCCGAACCCCGGCGCGGCATGTTCGACGGCCTCGACCTTGGCCGTTTCGTGTCCCAGCCCGATCCGGCCCGCCAGCAGCAGCACGACCGCAACCCGCAGCCGCTCCGGGCAAGCGGCCTGCGCGGCGCGGTCGAGCGCTACGCCAGAGCGGTTGATGCAATCCGGCAGACCCGCGCGCAGGGCATTGACGCCATGCCCCACCAGCGCGAGGCGCTGGACAAGGCGCGGGACGCCCTGGACGCGATCCGGCCCCAAGGTTCCACCGATTTGGACAGCGCGTTTCGGGGCGGCCCTGAACTGATCCGCGAGGCGGCGGAAGGTCTCAGCCAGGCCGCCATGCGGGCGATGCAACTGGAAGCGGAAATCCGCATCGACCCGTTCCAACGTGCCGACCGCTTCATAGAGGGCTGGCAGCAATTGCAGCGTGCCCATGGGGAGCTGATGCGCGACGGCGATTTTCGGGGCGCGAAGACCACAGCGCAGCACATGGCCGACATGGCGAAGAGCCTTGAGCGCGACGCCCAGCTTGAATCCGTGCTGGGGCTGCGCAGCCGCGAGCTTGGCCTTGAGATCGGTCAGGACATGGGCCGCAGTATCGGCCGCGACCTCGCCGCCTCCATCCCTTTCGATCATGACCGCGACATTAGCCGCGGCATGGAACGCTAGACCAGGAGAAGACGATATGGACGACAATGACGACATGAAGCCGAACCAGCCTGGCCGCGAACCGCAGGCAGGTTCAGCGGCGGAAGCCTTCGCGCGCCTTGTGGCGCGCGTAGCGGAGATGGAGGAGCGGCTTGAAGGGCGCATGGCGATGATGACGCGCGCCCTGGAGCATATCGCGGTCGAGAAGCAGAGCCTCGACGTTCCCGACTACAATCCGACGCTTGGCCGAATCAACGGCAATATCGCGGAGTTTGCCAAGCAGATGAAGGCGATCAAGGAGTCCGAAGCGCTCAAAATGACGCCGGAGAGCATGGCCGAGCGGATAATGGCAGCGGCGGAAGCGGCGCGCGAGGCCGACAGGATAGCCATCAGAGACGCGCGGGAGCTTCATCGCCAGGCCATCGCGGCCATGAACAGGGGCGTCGGCACGGTTCGCACCAGGGAGCAACAGCAATGGCATATTCTCTATGCCATCGGAGGAGCTATCCTCGCCGTGTCGCTCCTATGGCTGATCTATCCGGGCTGGGCGGCCAGCCTCGGCCCGCAAAACTGGCACTGGCCTGAGCGGGTTGCGCGTCGCACGATGGGCGAACCGACGCTGTGGGATGCGGGCATTCGCATGATGCGGGTCGGGAACCCGGAGGGGTGGCAGGCTATTGTTGACGCTGCCGAAATGCGGCAGGCTAACCGCGACGCCATTGCCGCGTGCGAGGAGGTGGCGGCAAAGGCTAAGGAGATGGTGCGTTGCACCGTCAGGGTCGAGACACCACAATCTTGACTGTATTGCTTGGCGTTACCCAATGAAGCCAACCGCGGTTTACGCATATTTGGGAAGGCTGCGATCTGCAACCCTTCACAGCCGCAACCGGCCATCTTGAAACCCTCAATATCTCGCTGAATTTCGTCAACAACCAGAACGAATTCGTAAGCCTCACTCGATAGGTTGACAGTGGCGCTTTCAGTCCGGGAAAATCCATTGAAAAGCCAGTCGCAGACCAGCGGGCGCGATCCTGCTAATTTAGCAGACCTCCGAAATAAGTGTAGAGGTAGTCAGCGACAGAAACTGTAAGACACATTACAGAAACAATATCATTAACTCATTGCTGTATATTCCAGAGAAAAATCAAATGATTTCAAGCCTTTTTTCTAAGATCCAGAGCAGATCGTCCCAATGAATAGGCTATTGGATCAAAATAAATTTTAAAAATATCATAAACATGAGGCAGGCCGGTATAATTATACGCCGATCTGAATTTGATCGACTGGATTTCGATGCATCCAAATATGAGAGTATGACCCTGACATTCAGCAACCATGCCGAAATGTCATTAATACCGGAGGTGAACAGTGGAACGCAAAGAAACAAGGATTCTCGCGCGTCATCTTGCCCGGGAGTTAACAGCAGAAGAAATTTCGCTCGTATCCGGAGGTGGAGGACATGAGCATGATGGAACCTGCAATCACTACACAACTGTAGGTTGCCGTGAAAGTTTTGATGATAGCTCGGTTAAGATTCCTTAAGTGAAGATAACCATAGTTTCATTCAAAAATGATCCCCACGCCTTAGCCGTGGCGTGGGGATTAAGAACAATCGGATACAATCCTCAGATATTATATTTCACGGCCCTAGCTGATCATCACAAAATCACCCTAAGGCCTGGGTTTGATGGTAAATCTACGATTACAGCTAGTAATCTTTCATTCCCGATCAGCGAATCTGATACAATTTGGTGGCGCCGTCCAGCGGGCGTCCATCTTCCGGGAAGCTTACATCCATCTGATAGAAAAATTGCCGAACAAGAGTGGGGAATACTCCAAAAATCAATTATCTCCATTTCCGGGTATAACGATTGCTTCTGCGTTAACCCACCGGGCGAGTTTCATTCTGGATCGCTGAAGGCATTCCAATTGATCATTGCTAGGGCAGTGGGATTTGATATCCCAGAGACAATCATATCCAATGACCCATTGGAAATAAAGTCTTTTATAAAAAACAATCCGCGCACTATATTTAAAACTTCGACACCAGCAACATGGGTCCATAGCGACGGATCTCATGCTGAGTTTCTTACAGAACTCGTTGAGTGGAATGACGAATTGGCAGATAGCATTGCAGCATGTCCAGGAATATATCAGAGATATGTTGAAAAAAAATTTGAAGTTCGATCAGTTATATTTGGGGAAACAATATTTTCATTTAAAATTGATTCCCAAGAAGATAAAAATTCACTTTTAGATTGGCGAAAACGTCCGGAATACACAAGAGGAATTGTAACCCCTATAAACACTCCGGAATTTGTATCTGACCGCATCAGAGGCCTGATGAAGGAGCTTAGCCTTGTGACGGGCTCCATTGATTTTATAGTGACCCCCAACGAAGAGTGGGTCTTTCTCGAAATCAATCCTTCAGGCCAGTTTCTTTGGCTTGAATATGACTGCCCCAGCGTGCCTCTCCTTGATGCCTTTTGTAAGTTCCTAATATCGAGGTCGGATGATTTCGTATATAACAACAAGCCTCACGTGTATCTGCATGAATTTGACAAGATTGCCAATTTAGTTATGGCTGAGGAGCCGAAAATTCATGAATTCATACATTCGTCAGTTGTTCCTGAGTAAATTTGGTGTCGGTACGTTTGGTATCGGCGCCATGATTGCGGTGTGTGAGTTTGGAGAAGCTTCAGATTTGAATAAATGTAGTTCTAGATTTACCGAAGAACCATTTAACATATTTAAATGGGATTTAGACGATTCACTTTGCTATCTTCGCGATCGGATTGACCTACGGCACTATGCTGCCAAAGAGGATTCAGGTGTAGGCTTTGATATTGCCATGCGCCAGGCTGAAAACAATGCCATGGTTGGAAGATACAAAGACTCCATGGCTATATACAACTCAGATAAGCCAGCCCAAAAATTGAATATAATTAATTTCATTGATGGGGCCGAAGCGCGC